>JBEBSM010000238.1:0-6359 GCA_040394315.1 Lujinxingia vulgaris | reverse complement strand
AACGCTGGACGTGGACCTTGCCTATGGAGTGCCAGGCGTTGGACGGTTTCGAGTAAACTGCTTTCAGCAGCGTGGCTCGATCGGTCTGGTTTTTCGAATCATTCCGTTCAAGGTAAATTCGGTAGAAGAACTTCTGCTGCCGGAGGTTGTTAAAAAGCTGAGCGAAGAGCGCCGCGGTTTGATTCTCGTGACCGGTGCAACCGGTAGCGGGAAGTCGACGACGATGGCGTCGATGGTTGATTATATCAATCAAACGCGCACGGCTCATATTATGACGGTCGAAGATCCGATCGAGTTTTTGATTCGTGACAAGCGCAGTATTATCAATCAACGCGAGATCGGTAACGATACCAGCTCCTTCGCTCGCGCGTTGAGAGCGGCGCTGCGTCAAGATCCGGACGTTATTATGCTCGGCGAAATGCGCGATCTCGAAACGATTGAGATCGCAATGACGGCTGCAGAAACCGGACATCTCGTGATTTCGACGTTGCATACGGTCGATGCTGCGGAATCGATAACGCGAATCGTGACGGCGTTTCCGCCACACATGCGCGATCAGGCTCGGTATCAGTTTGCGAACTTGTTTCGTGGTGTTGTTTCGCAGCGTCTGGTGCCGCGCGCCGACGGGAAAGGACGCGTGCCGGCGGTCGAGGTTATGTTGTCCACGGCGCGGATCCGCGAGCTGATTTTGGAAGAAGCGACCGCGCGTGTGATTACCGAGCAGATGGCCAAGGGCTTCGATAACTACGGCATGCAGAGTTTTGATCAGTCTTTGATGTGGTTGCTACAAAACGGCTACATTACGTACGAGGAAGCGCTCGTTCAGTCGAGTAATCCGGACGACTTCGCACTTCGCGTAAGCGGCATTGGCTCCACGAGCAATGAGGGTGCGTGGGATAGTTTCGAAGTCGATAAGAACGAGCGCAAAAAGGCTGGCAGCGATGACTTTGATCTGGATGATTTTGATATCGAACGTTTTTAACGGTATTGATATTCGTCCGATTCGATAATGCATTGAATATTGTTTTTTAAATTAGTAAACGGATGAAATGGTAGAGGTTCTCCGGTGATGTATCCCCGCAAAAGTACGGCCTTTTTTGGCGTAATCGTTCGGTTGGCAACCTTGTTGGTTTTGACGGCCGTATTTTCAACGAATGTTGCCGCCCAGTCGCAACCGGCGTCTGTACGCATTGTTGTATTGGAAGTTCCCGTAGGTGGAACGGAGCGACTGATAAACGCGCTGCAGTCGATTGAAAATCTGGACGTGCGCGATACGACCTGGTTTATGAATCAGGTAAAAGGCCGCGGTTTTCGAGCGGACACGATTTTGGAAAAGCCCGCAGATCTGCGTTGGGTTATGAGCGGAAGCGACATTCATTGTATGTTGCGTGTCGTGCTGGACGAGGACGAAACAGCGTATATCGCACACTTCATCGAGGCCGAAACGGGTCAGCCCCGCCGTAGCATTCCGGTCGACATGAGCGAAGCTGGCTTGTCGGCGGCCGGTGCAGCATTTTTGAAGCTTGAAGCAGAGCGTGTAACCGGAACGGGCAACGTCGTCGCCAGATCGGATGCTACCGAATCTGTTGCTCTTTTGGATGAAGATGTGGAAGTCGACGCGGACGATCCGGAAGTTGTCCGCGCGAACGCAGCGAAAGCGAAGCAGGCTATTCGAGATCGATTGCAGCGCGACTGGTTGTGGCTTCGCGGTGGGTTCCGACTGATGGGTAAAGACGTTCTGGTAGCCAGTGCATCCGAAACCTATTCGTACGCATCGAGCTTGATGCCCGGTTTTGAGCTGGATGTGGAAGCGTATCCATTGTCGTTATCGAATCCAGAAATGGCAGCGGCCGGCCTTTATGTGAATTATTATCAAGGAATTGACGGCATTCAGCTGGAGCTCGATAACGGCGATATTTTAACCCTGCCGATCAATCATATTGGAATTGAAGGTGGCGCGATTTATCGCATAGATTCAGCCCTTGAGGGGACGAGTTCGCTGACGAGCAAGCAAATTCGCTTGAAAGTTGGTGCGCGTTATTCGGCCTCTTTGGTGGGCGAGAATGAATTCATTCCGGCAACGAGCGTGGTTTCGATCGTGGTTGGCGCTCGTTTGGTGTTTCCGGTTGGTATGCCGGGACTTGCGATCTGGGTAAATGCAGATCTCGTTCCGATTGCGTTTGCCGGCAGTCAGGCACAACTTTACGGCCAGGCATCGCATAGTTATGGATTTGGCACCGAACTTGGTTTTTTGTATGAGTTTTATCCCGCTTTAGGTGCTGCAGTGGGCTATGGTTTTCAAACGATTCGTACCGGATATACGGGTGCTGGAATTCAGGACGGATTTGAGGATTCGCTTGGGTTTGAGTTGGTTCAGGGCATGCGTATCAGCCTGGTTTATCAGTACTAATGTATGAAAATGTGTGAAAATGATGTGCGTCGACCCGAATCAAGATTGCTTTTGTTTGAATGGTGATGAGATCCCTGCATCCTTGATTAAATAATAGGGTTAGAAACAAAAGTGGCATAAATGTATGGGCATGCTCGTCGCCCGTTCTAAGCCGTGCTAGAATACGAAAGGAAGCTTTTGAAGCGGTTCCTGACAACCCATCGTTCGGGTTTGGTCGGGCTACACGCAGTCTGAACGTCAAGAGGAATTTTTGTGACGGAACCAAATTTCTCCGCAATTCGTGCTCGTCTTCGCTATGATTCGGTCGACGAGTTTATTGATGGATATTCGCGTTATGTAACTGCCGGTGGCATGTTCATTCCCATGACGCCTGCAAAGCTCAAGCCGGTGGGCACGACGGTTCGTTTTCAGTTTGTTCTGGGCGACGGCGCGACCGCTCTTTTAGGTGAGGGCGTGGTGCGTCAAATTCGGGGTCTGGAAAACGAAGACACCGATAGCCCGATTGGCATGCTCGTTAAGTTTACGAAGCTTAGCCAGGATTCCAAAATCCTGATCGATCGCATCATTGCGCTCAAAGAGATCGAGAAATTAGGCGTCGATATCTTTTCGGAGGATGCGTATTCGGATTCTGATAGCGAAGAGTCGGAAGAGCATGCAGCCGCGACAGGCAGCTATGCTGCTGCTGAACTGGTAAATGCCGCGAGCGGCCTTCGTGCCGATGCAGGAAACGACGACGAATTGGGCGAGCTTTTTACCGATCGCACGGGTCGTCTGGAAGCATCGGAATTGGCAGGATTGGGCGCAAGTACAGTAGGCGCGAATTTTGACCAGCCGAACGACAGCGATGCTAACGTCGCTGCGGTGAAACCGGCCGAAGCTGCAAAGCCATTTCAGGAATGGGGACCGGAGCCAGAAGAGGAAGTTGAACCTGCGCCGCCCGTCGATAATACAGGGTCTGGCGAGTTGGGCCTGGACTTGTTTACGTTCAATACAGACGATTTCGAAACACCTGCAACGTCGGATCTGTTCTCCAGCGGCGAGTCGTCGAATGAGCTATCGTTTGATTTCGATTTCGATATGTCTGGATCGGAAGAACCAGCTGTGGCGCCGTCGCCGGTGAATGAAGATTTTGCGGCTAAAGACGATCTGTTCGGCGAAAAATCCGGGTTTTCGATGGATGACATCGTGGATTCGTTCGATGCCTTAAAAGATTCGGATTCTGTTGTTGCTGACGATGAAATGCGTGAAGAATCGGAAGCGCAGGAAGAAGTTGTTGAAGTTGCTGCCAGTGAACCCGAAGAGCAAGTGACGACACACGTTGTACGTGAAACTCTTGGTGGGCTTCAGATCAAGTCGTTTGATGGTAGCGCCGATGCGTCAATTGATCGGGACTTCGAGCAATTCGCGGCAGGCAGCGAAGACGACGTTGATTCTATGTTTGACGACGTTTTTGGTGATGCATTTGACGGTGCTTTTGGCGGAATGGACGATGCCGTCGAAGAAGAACTTGTTGAAGAAGAAGTATCTGAACCTGAACTTGCATCGAGTACGGACGAACAGGTCGATGTCGTAGAAGAAGTAGTCGAAGAAACGGTCGAGGAAGTAGCCGCAGAAATCGAAGCATTAGAACAGGCTGCGGAAATTGAACAGCCTTCGGATGTTTCGGAGTCAGTGGCCGAAGAGGTTTCTGACGAGCAGGTTGAGGAAGATGTTTCGGATGCTCCGTCCGAAGAATCCCTGGCGGCGCTGTTGTTTGGTGAGGAAAGCGAATCGCTTTCTGCCGACGTTATTGATGAAGACATCATTGAAGAACCTGTTGCAGAACTAGAAGTTTCGGAGCCAGAAGTTTCGGAAACAAAAGTATCGGAATCAGCAAGCGATGAGCTTGAGCTATCCGAAGAGTTCGATCTCTCGGAGATTTCTGAAGAACAACCTGCCGTCGTTGAGCAGGAAGCTGAAGAAGTCTTTGATTTCAACGAGTTCGAGGTTAATTCGGCTGAGTTCGAAGAACCCGTTGTTGATGAAGTCATTTCGGAAATGCCGGTAGCTCCAGCGCTTCCACCGATGCCACCGGCACAGGTTCCGGCACCACCGGCGATTGAGGTGAAGAGTACGACAGCAGATCTTCGTGAATCAGGCGACGAACCGAGCGAAAACTCTTCGGAACTGTTGTCGTTGCTTGGTGCGCTTGAAGCGAGCGAAGCAGAGAAGGATGGGCTGACGTTGGGATCGGGTCTGTTGTTAAGCCATGGTCTTCAAGACGAGTCTTCACCTGTCCTGGAAGACGAGCCTGACAGTTTCTCCGCGTTGCTTGCCAGCGCCCAAAAGGAGCTTGATTATCGCAACGTAACGTCGGAAACCGACCGGCAGCGCGACGCGATTGACGAGCTTCTCGGCGACGACGAATTACCATTACCGCCGATTCCGTCAGCTTCGCCGTTCGCGATGCCTGAATTCCCGGAGAAAAAGCGCAAAGGATTCATTTCTAAGCTGTTTGGTAAGGATTGAATTCTATCGACATCGGTCGCGACTCACTCGCGGCCGATGTCGTGACGATAGTGCGCGCCGTTCCAGTGGATTTGGGCGGCGGCTGCATACGCGTCTTGTCGTGCATCGCTGAGCGTTGTCGCACACGCCGTAACATTGAGCACGCGACCCGCAGCGGTCGTGAACTCGCCAGGTTTGACGGCTTTCGTTCCTGCGTGAAAAACCTTCACATTCTCGGGGTGGGCACTATCCGTGAGTCCGTAGATTATGTCGCCCGGCACCGGCGCGTCTGGATAGCCTCTGGCGGCCATAACGATGCAAATCGCCGGGGTTTCGACGGGTATTTCGCAATCTTGCAGCGTTCCATGAGCTGCATTTTGTAAGAGTAAGCCGAAATCGAGGTCGTCTGGCATGGCGCGCACGAGTGCCTGTGTTTCGGGATCGCCGAGACGGACGTTGAATTCCAAAACGTTGATTTCGCCATTATCAATCATCAATCCCGCATATAAAAAACCGCAGAAAGGATTCCCTCGCTGTTGGAGTTCATCCAGAACCGGGTGAATTACACGTTGAAGAGCGTGTTTCGCGAGCGCAGGATCTGTTTGTGGTGCCGGTACTACGGCGCCCATACCGCCTGTGTTAGGGCCGAGATCGTTGTCGAAAACGCGTTTATAATCGCGACTTGTCGGTAATGTCGCGACATTTTTACCGTCTGTGACGACAATGAACGAGGTTTCGGCGCCCTCGAGAAATTTTTCGATGATTACGATTTTCGATGATTGCCCGGATGGGCCGTTGGCCAAAAACGCGCGGAGTGTCTTTTCGCTGGTAGCGAGATCTTGTGCAATAACGACGCCCTTGCCGGCAGCCAGTCCATCGACTTTGATGACGAGTGGGTGTTTTGCGTTGCGTACATAAGAAATTGCAGTCGAAAGATTGTCGAAAATCTCCGATTGAGGTGTTGCGATGCCGGCCGAGTGCATGATTTCTTTGGAGAATGCTTTACTCGCTTCCAACAAGGCAGCGGCCTTGGATGGGCCAAAAATTGGCAGGCGGTTTTGTCGAAAGTAGTCCACGACGCCTGCGCATAGCAGGGCCTCTGGGCCAACGACGGTGAGGGTAATGTCGTGATTTCGTGCAAATTTAGCGAGTGCTTTGAAGTCGTTGACGGGTACGGGCGGGCAGCCGCCGCGGATGATTGGGTCCGCGGCAATCCCGTCGTTTCCGGGAATTACATAAACGACGGGATTATCGGCCGACCTGGCAAGTCGCCAGGCAATGGCGTGTTCGCGGCCACCGGAACCGAGTACAAGAAACGAGCGTTGCTGATGCATGCTCCAACCCTGGATTCGAGTGACTGCAATGGGGCAGGCTGCGACTTCAACATGGTTGAATCTAGTGTCGGAAATGCCGCTGACCTGTAAAGATCATCGCTATATTGTGTGCATCGCAGGCTGCAATG
>JBEBSM010000237.1:0-6369 GCA_040394315.1 Lujinxingia vulgaris | reverse complement strand
CATCTTCCGACGTCGGTACACGTGCCTCAAAACTGAAACAGAGCTCGCCTTTTTTGTCGACGTCGATGGTAACCGAGCCGCCATGTTCCAGATGACCGAACAACATTTCTTCCGCCAGCGGTTGCTTGACGTTTTGTTGAATCACACGAGCGAGCGGGCGAGCACCGAGCTTTTCATCGTATCCACGCTCTGCGAGCCAAACGCGTGCAGCATCGGTCAGCTGAATGTGGACATTGCGCTCGCTGAGTTGAATATCCAGCTCATCGATGAATTTATCGACAACGCGCCCCATTACGCCTTCCGGCAGCGGTCGGAAGATGATCGTTCCATCCAACCGGTTTCGGAATTCAGGTGAAAACGCTTTTTCAAGTGCTTTCGTGCTGCGCGTCAGATCCATACCTTTGTTAAATCCGACCACGTTCTGCGCCATTTCCTGCGCACCGGCATTACTTGTCATGATGAGAATCACATTTCTGAAATCCGCCTCACGACCGTTATTGTCGGTCAAACGTGCTGTATCCATGACCTGCAGCAAAACATTGTAAATATCCGGATGCGCCTTTTCGATCTCATCGAGAAGCAAAACAGCATGCGGAGATTTTCGAATGCGCTCGGTCAGCAAACCACCCTGATCGTAACCAACATATCCGGGAGGCGCGCCGATCAAACGGCTAACTGCGTGACGCTCCATGTACTCGGACATATCGAACCGAATAAATTCGATATTGAGCGCTTTGGCCAACTGACGAGCGACTTCGGTTTTACCCACGCCGGTGGGTCCGGCAAAGATAAAGCTACCGACCGGTTTGTCAGGTTGCGTCAAGCCGGCACGATTCATCTTCACGGCTGTGACTACCGCATCAATCGCATCGTCCTGGCCATAGACCGTACGTTGCAGCGACTGACGTAGATCTTGCAGACGATCGCGCTCATTACCGACGACGCGGATTTCCGGAATTCGTGCAATTTTTGCAACAACCGCTTCGATCTGCTCAACGCCAACGACGTTATCGGTGAACAGATGACGATGAACACGATGACGCGATCCGGCTTCATCAATGACGTCAATCGCCTTATCGGGCAACGCACGCTCAAGGATATGCTTGTCCGCAAGCTCTGCTGCCAGATGCAACGCTTCTTCGGTGTAAGTAACGTTGTGAAAGTCCTCGTAATGCTTTTTGAGGCCTTTCAAGATTTCATGTGTTTCTTCCAACGTCGGCTCAACGATGTCGACTTTTTGGAAACGCCGGGCAAGTGCACGATCTCGCTCAAAACTCTTGCGGAATTCTTCGTGCGTGGTCGAGCCGATGCACCGAATCGCACCGGTTGCCAGCGCAGGTTTTAGAATATTGGACGCATCCATCGTACCACCGCTGGTCGCACCGGCCCCGACGATTGTGTGAATCTCATCGATGAAAAGAATCGCGCCCTTTCGCTTTTGAAGCGCTTTGATAACAGCCTTGAGCCGTTGCTCAAATTGCCCGCGAAACTTTGTGCCTGCCAAAAGCCCGCCCAGATCGAGTGAGTAAATCACCGAATTTTTCAGAACATCCGGCACTTCACCGTACGCAATCTTTCTGGCCAGCCCTTCCGCAACCGCCGTTTTTCCCACACCCGGCTCGCCGACCAACACAGGGTTATTTTTGCGACGACGACACAAGATCTGAATCGTGCGTTCAATCTCCACATCACGCCCGATCAACGGATCGATATGACCACGGTTGGCGCGATCCACCAGGTTCGTACAGTACGCTTCCAGTGGATTTCTAAGCGCTTCGCCCTCATCCTCTTCTTCGTTCAAGTTCAAGGAGTTGTCCTCCCATTCGTCGTCGGAAAAACCGTCATCTTCCTCGTCTTCCTCGTCGGCCTTACCCACACCGTGTGCGATAAAGGACACGACATCAAGACGTGTAAGCCCCTGACTTTCCAGAAAATACACGGCATGAGAATCCGGCTCGCTGAACAACGCTACCAGCACATTGCCGCCGTCCACCTCACTTTGGCCGGAAGAGCGTACATGCATAATCGCACGCTGCATCACGCGTTGAAACGCTACCGTTTGAACCGGCTCCGCAGACGTGCCGGCCGGAAGCTGGTCGAGCTGCTCATCTAAAAACGTTTCTAAATCACGTTTCAGCTGATCAACATTTGCACCACAACTACGCAACGTTCGACGTGTCGTCTCATCAAAGCACAACACATACAGCAGATGTTCGAGTGTTAAGTACTCGTGCCGACGCTGTTTCGCCTCACGAACCGCCGAGTACAGTGCGATCTCCAAGTCTTTTTGAATCATGTTTTTTAACCTCGGAAAAGCACTCACACCGGGGAAAGTTGGCTTTAAGCCATTTTGATTGCCCACCGAGTCTGTTTGGGAAAGTACATACCTGAGTTCCAGGCTCTCCAATCCATCTCATCGATGCGCAAGCTCCATGCCTAAATCCATCGTGCCCGAGCCTTGAAAATGCTTTCATCCGCCTCTATTCGGGTTCCATGGTGACCATCAGTGGATGCTCTTCTTGACGTGCCCACTGTAGGGTGATCTCTAACTTTGTCTCAGCTACTTCCCGTGTGTATACACCAGCTACCCCAGACCCGTGGTTATGTATACGCAACATAATCTGCGCTGCTTCCGCGGGACCTCTATGAAACACAGATTCCAAGACTGCTACGACAAACTCCATCGTCGTATAGTCATCGTTATGAAAGATGACTTTAAAAAGTTTCGGCTTTTTTACTTCAGACTTCTTTTTGGTGACTACATCGTCTTCAAGCTCGGACTGACTCAATTTATTCAACTCCCAAATCGCTTAACAAATACCGCGTGTACCAAAAGCCCAACCAATTGGACCGGTTCAACCGATATTTACGTGTCCTTCCAACGACTTCTTCGGCGCAAAACCGTTGCATTCAAATCACAAAAAAGCTACGAGCTTGCACGATGAGCCGATGCCTGAATAACCTGTGATGCGGCGGATTCGACCTATCCTTTACGATCCTAAACGCTTTTTTCCCGATCCCAAGCTCGCACCACAAAAACCGATCACGTTCCTAACTTCCTAACCCAAACCACAACTCAGGCTACTTTATGCCACATCCCCCGCGTACTGATCCTTTTGAATGGTTTGAATATTGGCTTACTATGGCCAAAAACAAGTCCATCATCGATCACAATGCCATGGCGCTCGCCACGGTCGCAAAAAACGGACAGCCATCGCTGCGCATTGTGCTGCTTAAAGACTTCGACCGCAAGGGATTTGTCTTCTATACCCATGCCACCAGCCGCAAAGGCACCGAGTTTGCGGGTAACGACCGCGTAGCACTGAACTTTTATTGGAGAGAACTCGACCGCCAGATTCGCATCGAAGGCCAGGTTGAAGCCGTCGACGAAGACCAGGCCGACGCTTATTTCGCATCCAGACCACGCTTAAGTCAGATTGGCGCCTGGGCGTCAACGCAGAGTCAACCTCTCAAAGACCGCGCCACGCTGATTGAAAAAGTAGCCGAACTCGAAGCTAAATACGACAACAACCAACCCATCCCACGCCCGCCACACTGGCGAGGTTGGCGAGTGAAACCGACGTATTTTGAGTTCTGGCAGGCGGGTGAATTTCGATTGCACGATCGCTGGGAATTTGCGCTCGACCAGGACCAGACGCCCGGAAATCCCGATGCTGTCTGGAAAATTTGTCGACTTAATCCCTGAGTTTCTACTTTATTGCTGCACCGGCTGCACGCGTTGACGTTGTACCTACAAACGACTAACTTTACAGCCAAGCACAATTACGACGCGACATTCGATGCATTTACTCAATCCTTTCGAGAACAAAATCCATGCAAACACCACAGCCGTTACCGGTGTCGAACGAAAGCTACTTTAAACAGGCCACTGGTCTTATCACCGCCACCATCCCCATGCTGGGCGTCAATATGGTGGTGTACGGTCTGTTCTTTTTCGCCAGCGTTCTCTGGTTTGTCCTCTGGGGCGGCCTGGCCTTCTTGCTCGCCAAAACCATGCCAATCGCTGCCTATATCTGCGTTTTCATTGCGCTGGCCGTTGGCGGTGGTTTGATGAAGTTCCTCAAGCGATACATCCTTTACATGGTAAAAGGCGCGCATATCGCCGCCATGACCGAAAAAATGATGGGCCGCAATGTCCCCAGCGGCTTTGCCCAGCTTGCCTACGGACGCCAGATCATTGAAACACGCTTCAAAGACGTTTCCATGCTCTTTGGACTCGATATTCTGATTACCGGCACGCTCAAAGCAATCTCACGCAAGATCCTCAATATCGCGAGCTGGATTCCGTTGCCAGGTGGCGCAAAAAACGTCGTGCAAATTGCCGTACAAATCGTCGAACGCTCACTGACCTATGTCGACGAAGCAATTCTTTCCTACGCTATTTACCGCAATGAAGAAAACGTCTGGAACAGCGCGCGCCACGGAATTGTCCTCTACGGCCAGTGCTATAAACCCATTCTGATCACAGCCGCCAAATGTTACGTGATTGGAAAAATCTTCTTCTTCAGCCTTTTCGCCGTTTTTGCCGGCCCGGCCTATCTCATAAGCACGTTGTTCGCCGGCAATTCATCGATCGAAATCATCCAGATTCTGATTATGGTCCTGGCCGCCATCGCCGCATGGCTCATCCAGCTCGCACTTTTTGAGCCCTTTGCACTCGCTTACACAATGGTCACCTATCACCGCGAAATTGTTGGCAAAGTTCCCGATCCTGCCTGGGATCAGCGTCTGCAAGGACTGTCGAAATCATTCAAAGGAATCGTCGATAAGGCTGCCGGTTTCATTTCGCAAAAAGCCGGCCAGGCAAATCCAGGCAACGTCAACCAACTGGCTTCAGCGCAAGGATTTACGCCTCAACAACAGCAGCCGTTTCAGCAGCCGCAACAGCAGCAACAGCAGCCACAGCAGCCGTTTCAGCAGCAGCCACCGACCGATCCAAACCGCGATCCCAATTCCTGGTAATTCATACTTTGCTGTTCAATCATTGTGATTAAATCACGTGTCACCTGGCCCCGCTCCCATCTCTGAGAGTGGGGCCGCTGTACATTTGCGCTGAAATTTCGACGCCCAAACACGCGTTACTGCACCGCCTGCCCGCACACCGGACCGTCAGTTGTTCGTTGTGAGTGCGTTCCCGATAGTGTATCTCTTCGTCCCGGAAGACTGGACGTTATTTACTTGTTTCCACACCGACTTTTGTTTTCAGGAGCCTAACATGAAATTTCGCAGAAGAATCTTTGTAGTTGGCGGTGAGATCACCCCGTTTATCGGCAAAATGCACCCGGATTTCATCTGGAAAAAGCATCCCGACTTTGGCACCCGCGAAAACCCGACGCTTGAGGAATCCTTGACCGCTGCCATCAATGGCGCGTTCGAAAATACCGGTGTTGATCCTGCAAAAATCGAAAAAGGATTCATCGGCAACTTTGCCGGCGAACTTTTCAACAACCAGGGACACATGGGTTCGATGGCCGTTCGCGCCAACGAAAAGCTACACGGAACACCGTTTTCCCGCATCGAAGGCGCATGCGCTTCCGGCGGTCTGGCAATCGTGAGCTGCATCGATGCACTGCTGGCCGGTTATGACGTCGTCATGGCTGCAGGCGCTGAAGTGCAGACGTCGGTCAGCGCGCGCGAAGGCGCAGGATTTCTCGCGCGCGCTTCCCACTGGGAAGAAGAGCGCGACATCGACGAATTCACCTTCCCGGCAATGTTTGCGCGTCGCACCAAAATCTACAAAGAAGAATTCGGCGTGACCGACGAAGACATCGCTCACGTCGTCACCAAGGCGTATGCCAACGCCAACAAAAACCCGAATGCACACATGAAAGCCGTCAAAATGGACCTCGCCAATGCATCCGTGGCAAGCGACCGTAATCCAGCATTTTTGGCCAACGAAGACCTGAAACCACACCTGAAAGTCAGCGACTGCTCACAGGTCAGCGACGGCGGCGCAGCGATTATCCTTGCCAGCGAAGACGGCCTGAAAAAACTCGGCATCAAGCCCGAAGACTGCATCGAAATCCTGTCCTACGGCCAGGCAACCAATCCGCTTGGCAAGGTAAAGGATTACACAATCCTCGAAACCACCATCCAGGCGGCCGAAGAAGCATACCGCGATGCCGGCATCAAACCTGCTGACATTCAGGTCGCAGAAGTTCACGACTGTTTCGCCGTTACCGAAGTTCTCATGACCGAAGCACTCGGTTTTGCAGATCGCGGCAAAGGCACCGAACTCGCCAAAAGTGGCGCAACCGGCATCGAAGGCCGCATTCCCGTCAACACCGGCGGCGGACTCATTGCATTCGGTCACCCGGTCGGCGCAACCGGCGTCAAGCAAGCCCTGGA
>JBEBSM010000236.1:0-6395 GCA_040394315.1 Lujinxingia vulgaris | reverse complement strand
AAAGTGATTCCGCAGTCCACCAAAAGCATGGTGCCGTTGCATTCGATAATTGCGCAGTTCATGCCAACTTCATCGAGTCCACCGAGTGGGATGAAGCGGACATAATCGCCGTCAGGCTGCTTTGGTTGTACGCTGGTCGAGGGCTTTTGTTGCGAGTTTCTTGTTTGTTTGGTCATAAGTATTCAATTGTGGGGTTATAGGACAGCGCGAAGGTTAAGTGGCTGCCTGTCGTAAAGCTCAAATAATGAGCGGCCGTAAACCTGTGCACATTCAGCGCATGGGCTATACGGTGAGAAAAAATTAGGAATGAGTATAATAATATCAGGCGCTTGGAGCACTGGACTGATCCTGGTCATCGTCTTCACAAGGGGACGACGATTTCTGAGGCAGAACGTGATCAGGATGCAGCCACAAAGGCTGATCATTGGTGGTTTTCTCGCAGTCGGACTCTTGTCGATCAGACTGAGCGGCCGGCTGATGAGGGGTACACCACAGACATTGATCGGGCTGCTCGAGCATATCGACCGGAACTTCACTGCCGGCGGCCGAGTAGCTGGCGTCGACAAAGGCTCGCGGAGTCAACACGAGAGTCATGGCAAACACCATGGTCGTGAGCAAGTAGCGCAATCCTGTGTTGTGAAAGTAACCCATCATTATCGAGCTCAATAAAGTCATCCAAGCGAGGAATCGAGCAAATGCTACCACATCGGCGGTGAGATTCAACCACTGATCGCAAAGATTTATCAATCGGCTTGCTGGTTTGCGCCACAATAAGTATCAATAGGGCACATAATTGGATGTGAATAAGGCGATTGCTGGTGTAAGGTAGGCGGACTTCGAGCTGTTACGAGGCTGCAGGTGCTGGATGCGGTCTTTGCTATCACGATAGGATTTGTACAATTATGCTTTTGGGCTTGTATGCATTTTCGTTGATTGTGGGTGGCGTTTTCGTTTTGTTGTCGGTTTTTTCGGGAGCCGGCGACGCGGATGCTGACGCGGATATGGATCATGAACTGGGGTTTGATGCCGATCATGATTTCGATGTCGATCTGGATGGCGATCTTGATGGAGATGGCGCAGGCCATGACATTGAGACGTTTGGTCGGCGTTACAATCCGCTGAAGAGTTTTAAGTTTTTTACCTTTTCGATGGCGTTTTTTGGGCTGACCGGTGTGTTGTTTACGCTGTTTAATCTGCTCTCAAATCCGTTCGTTGTGCTTGGTTTGTCGGGAACGCTGGGTTTGAGCGCGGGCCTGGCGGTTTCGTATATTTTGCATATCGCAAATCAGAGCGAAGGAGGCCGCGGAATTGTGGAGAATGATTACCGGGGAGCAATTGGGCGAGTGATTTTGCCGATTGAGGAGGGGCAGCGCGGTAAGATTCGCATGCAGATCAAAGGTCGCACGATTGATATTTTGGCGATGGGTGAGGATGATGAAGTGGTTTTGGACTTTGATTCTGAATGCATCGTACTTGGGATTGAGGACGGTGTAGCCCGTGTGATTCATTCCAATGTGTTAGAGCAGCGAGAAAGGGTATAAAGTCGGAAATCATTGTGCGCGAAATCTAGATACATCACAGCGCAGACCGGACATCGGTTTTGCACAAATACCAACAATTGGCCTGTAGCCTACGGGGTATGAGAATATGGAAGCACTGTTCGTTTTATTAGGAATTATCACCGTGGTAGCGTTGCTACCTATTTTTGCGTTCGTGAAGGCGTTTTTATACGTCGGCCGGCCCAATGAAATGTTGATCTTTTCGGGTCGGGATCATCGATTGCCGGACGGTTCGAAGATTGGTTATCGGGTGCTTATTGGTGGCCGAACCTTTTTGATTCCATTTATGGAGAAACTGGACCGAATTGATCTCACGATTATTCCGGTACAGATCAGCATTCAGGGTGCGTATTCGAAGGGCGGTATTCCTTTGAATCTGCAGGCTGTGGCGAACGTAAAGATCGATAGTAGCGAGAAAAATCGCCACAACGCGATTGAGCGTTTTCTTGGCCGCTCTCGCCAGGAAATCTTGCGTGTTTCGCAAGAAACGCTTGAAGGTAACTTGCGTGGCGTTCTGGCGACATTGACGCCAGAAGAGCTGAACGAAAACCGACAGCTTTTCGCAGATCAGCTTGTGATTGCTTCGGCGCCGGACTTTGAAAAGCTCGGACTTCACCTGGATACGCTCAATATTCAGAACATTCTCGACGATCGTGACTATTTGGAATCGTTGGGACGTCGTCGGATTGCAGAAATTATCAAGGTTGCGGAAGTCGCCGAGTCGAACGCGATGAAAACGGCCGAGGAAGTTGAGGCAGGCGCGCAGGGGCGTGGCGAGGTTGCGCGTCGTAATGCGCAGGCTCAGATTCAAAAATCTCAGAACGCATTGAGCGAGTTGGTTGCACAGCTTGAGCTGGAAGCGCGTTCGGAAGAAGAGCGAGCGATTGCGCGTGCACAGACTGCGCGTGCTGAAGCCGAGCAGGAATTGCAGCAGGTTCGTACGGAGTTGGAGAAAATTCGACTTCAGGCCGATATCGTTATTCCAGCCGAAGCGAACAAGGTTGCGCGTGAACTTATCGCAGCCGGTGAAGCTGCTGAGATTGCGGAACGTGGTCGTGCGATGGCGGAAGTTTTGCGGATGATGTCGGATGTCTGGGCCGAAGCAGGCAGCGCGGCGATGGACGTTTTCGTTCTCCAGCGCATCGAATCCGTCATGCAAAAAGTTGCTGAGTCCGCCCGCCGGGTCAAGGTACGCGAGGTTGCGTTGATCGACAGTGGTTCGGGCCAAACGTTGCCGAATTACGTCAGTGCGTTTCCGAAAATTGTATCGAGCGTGTTTGCAGAAATGCGCGACACGGTCGGGATCGATATCGGTGGCGTGCTCACCGGGCGAGACTTCGACAGAAGTTCTGGTTCTGGTTCTGGGTCTGGTTCAGATCAGCAGGGAACGGGAGGTGGCGCAGCAGAAAATGCGACGGCATCGCAGCAACGCCCGGCGCTTGATGCGCTCAAACGGACCATGCAAACGCAGGAACGTCCGACGTTCGAGCGGCAACACACGCAGTCGATTCCAAAGATCGGCGGTCATGGAACGGTTGAGGCTGACGAATAATCGTCATTTTTGGCGGTCAGACGGCACTTTGGTGAAAACCAACATCTATTGAATTAACGTCAGTTTTAAAGAGAGAACATATCCTATGCTTCCAATCCTTGTACTACTTGGTGTTGCAGTTTTGGGAATCGCTGCGATTTCATTTGTGGTGACGAATCTGATTGAGATTTGTCAGCCGAACGAAGTCCTAGTGTTCAGCGGCTCCAGCAATAAGCAGGGCTACGAGATTATTCATTCTGGTAAAAAGGTTCGGATTCCGCTTGTCCACCGTGTGGATCGGTTGGATGTCACGAATATGGTTATCGATCTGAACGTCGTAAATGCGTATTCCAAGGGCGGAATTCCGCTGAATATCCGCGGTGTTGCGAACGTGAAAATCGGTAGCCGCGCACCGCTGGTCAACAACGCAGTTGAGCGATTTTTGGGCAAAAGCCGCACAGAAATTGTTCACATTGCTAAAGAAACACTCGAAGGAAACTTGCGTGGCGTGTTGGCTACGTTGACGCCTGAAGAAGTAAATACGGACCGCGTGAAATTTGCGATTTCGTTGTCCAGAGCGGCTGAAGATGACTTGCACAAGCTCGGGCTTGACCTGGATACGCTCAATATCCAGAACGTGTCCGATGAGCAGGGATTTTTGGATTCGTTGGGTCGTCAGCAGTCGGCAGAATTGATCATGAGCAGTCGTATTGCGGAAGCTCAAAACCGCACGGAAGCAAGCGTTCTGGATGCAGAAAACCAGAAATTGCGTGCGGTGGCCAAGATTAACGCACAACGTGAAATTGCAAAGGCTGATGCGGATCGTCGAATCATCGATGCAAAAACCAGTGCGGAAGCGCGTGTTGCAGAAGAGCGCGGTCGGATTGGTGCAAACGTTGCCAAAGCGCGCGCAGGTCTGGACGTGCAGCGTGCTCGCTTGGAGCAGGTTAAGCGTCAGCTTGCAGCAGACGTGATTCAGCCAGCGCAGGCTCGTAAGGCTCAGCTTGAGGCCGAAGCCAAGGCGAACGTTGCGTCGACGATTGAAGACGGTAAGGCGAACGTCATTGCGCTTAAAGAACTGATCACGACCTGGAACCGAGCCGGTGAAAGTGCGCGGCCGATTTTCCTGATGCAGCAGTTTGATGTGATCGTGGACAGCATGCTTTCGACGATTGGCGAAATCGACATTGCCAAGATTACGGTTATCGATTCGTCGCTCAATGACATCGATCGCAACGGTTCGGTGCCGATGAAGGCAGCAAGCGGTGCAGAACAAATCAAGCAGACGCTTGGGATGGACTTGCCGAAGATGCTTCAGGGACTTGCGTCGTTGCAGGATAAATAACAGCGTTTTTTGTAGGTGAAATTAAAAAGCCCGGAAGCTTCTCAATGAGGAAGTTTCCGGGCTTTTTTGCGGCCAATAAATAGCGAGTGAAAACGGGCTTTTACAGGGGGTATCTAGGATGCGAGGGCGTTTGGGGCGCATGGTTGTTGATGGATCGGCCGGTGCGCCCGGGGCGTTTCGGTTTTTGTGTGGCTTTTTGGGGGTGTTTTTACGACATGCGAAAGAGGAGTCTGGTTTTTGGGTTTCTCGGTTTCTCGGTTTCTCAGTTTCTCAGTTTCCCGGTTAAGCGACTAGCAGTTTAGCGAACTAGCGGTGAATCGGCAGAACGTCGCTGGACTGCATCCATCCGTGGGCATCGTCGGAGACTTCGACCTTGAGCCAGCCGTCACGGGTTTCCAAAATATTGACGAGCATGCCGGGAGCTGTGCGGTTGCTGGTGCGGGTGAGTGCTGCAAAGGCGCTGGGGCCTTCGCGCAGGGCCGGCGAGTCTGACACGACGATGCCAGGGCTTGTGTCGTGAAGAAGGACTGCACGAGTTGCGATGACGCCTGTGTTGACGATGAAAACGAGCGCGAAAATCCATAACAATACGACCGCGGTGGTCTGGATATCGCGGGTCCGTGCGGTCGGCCGGGCTCGGGCGATTCGGTGGACCAAAAGTGTGAGAAACGCGAGCCAGAGCGTGACGATAAATATCGTGTAGAGCGTGGACAGAGGAATTGCGGCAGCGGTCTGCCAGCCACTTAACGGCTCGCTGAAGCGTGGATGACGTTTGTTGGTGGCGTTGTGCGCGACTATCTGGCGGATGAGGTCGATGTTTTGGTGGATGGCAGGATGGCCGGGGTTGAGCAGGGAAGCGCGCTCCAGGTAGAGGCGCGCGCGGGGATAATCCTGCGCTTTGGCAAAGGTGACGCCGGCATTGTATTGCAGGATCGCGTCGTGTGGGTTGGCGTCGGCGCGTTGTTGCCAGCCAATTTTTGGGGTTGTGGCCGGTGTTTCTTGCTCTGTTGCCAGGCCTGGAGGCATGAACAGCGTACAAGTCATCAAAAAAACCATGCCGGCTACGGTGGCGTGGGACGGATATTTTTGACGAGCCATTTGTTTGTCGAGTTGCTTGAGTGTATCGCGAAGTTTTTTGGTCGTGGCCAAAACGTCGTTCGGAGTCGTGCTGTTGGATGGTGCATACCGCGCGTTGGTGCAGGTTTTTTGAATCGAAAACAGTGTGGTTTGTACGTCGTCGGATACTTTTTGTTTGGTGAGGAAGGGGCGCAGCTCTTTTTCGGTGATTGCGCCGGGTGGGAAGTTCAGAAATTGGATGAAGTACGTGTTGAGTGCGGCGGCCAGGGTTGCGTAGGCCGCTTTCGGGTCGCTGGACTGTGAATCCGCGCGCGCGATTTGCTCGTTAATTGTGGCCCAGATTTCTTTTTGTTGTTTTCGTGTCAGGCCAGTAGTTGTTCGGCGCCGAATAAATCGTCCGCCAAATAGCAGTAGGAAAATGCCAAAAACCGGGGGGGCTGCGGCAAACCAATTGAAGGTTGGTAGAGCGCTTTTGTTGGGATCGTAGCCGTTAATTTCGGGCTGCATCGCAGCAAGCAGGGTTGCACTGATGTCGTCCGCGCTGCGAGCCGTGCGTGCAACGCTGAGCTCTTCGGGTTCGGGTTCGGCCGGGAGCACGCCGGGTTCAACGCGCAGCGCGATGGGGTGTGTGGAAAGCGTTTTGTACGATTCTGCCTGCGGATCGAAATAGGAAAAGGTGACGGCTGGAATCGTAATTTCGCCGTCGACCAGTGGCATGAGTGTGATCGACTGGGTGCGTGTGCCGTGGAGTGAGGTTGCAACGATGTTCTGGGATACATCAGCCGTGTCGTCGATAACGCGCATGCCATCCACCGCCGGTAATGCGCCAAATTGCAGTTGTGAAGCGCGGCCACGTCCGGTGGCGGTGAGTGTGAGCGTGAGG
>JBEBSM010000235.1:0-6419 GCA_040394315.1 Lujinxingia vulgaris | reverse complement strand
CCTATCGCGCCGACTGAACCAAAGGTCTGGACATTCCCCTGCTCAGCGAAATGAGCACCGCTCCCGAATACCTGTTCTTCGTTGGTTGCGCCGGTAGCTTCGATGAGCGTCAGAAAAAAGTCACGGTTTCGTTCGCCAAAATCCTCAAGGCTGCCAACATTTCGTTCGCAATCCTTGGACCGGAAGAAGGCTGCACCGGCGACCCTGCACGACGCATCGGTAACGAATATCTCTACTGGATGCTTGCTACCCAGAACATCGAAACGCTCAACAGCTACGGCGTGACCAAAATTGTCACGACGTGCCCGCACTGCTTCCACACGATCGGCAAGGAATACCCGCAGCTCGGTGGAAACTACGAAGTTATCCATCACTCTGCGTTCATGAACGACCTGCTCAAGACCAACAAAATCAAGGTCAACCCGGCAACGTCCATGAAAGTCACCTACCACGATTCTTGCTACATCGGTCGTTGGGACAATTCCTACGACAACCCACGCGAAGTACTTTCGTCTGTCCACGGTCTTGAGATCCAGGAAATGGAACTCAACAAAAAGCAGGCATTCTGCTGCGGCGCCGGTGGTGGCCGTATGTGGATGGAAGAAACCGAAGGCAAGCGCGTTAACATTGAGCGTACCGATCAGGCTCTGGCCACAAAACCAGACGCAATCGCCGTGAACTGCCCCTTCTGTCTGACCATGTTTGATGACGGTCTGAAGAACCGCGGTGCGGAAGCTGTTCAGTTGCTCGACCTGGCCGAAATCATCGCATCTAACCTTGCTGAAGATGTCACACCTGTCCCAGCAACCGTCCTTGCACCTGCAGCGGAGTAACGAAACATGACCCATTCCTTTGATGCTGTAAAAGCCGCAGATCCCGAAGTTTTCGACATTCTCTGCGCCGAAGAAGATCGCCAACGTGACACCGTTCGCCTCATCGCAAGCGAGAATTACGCCTCGCGCGCAGTTTTGGAAGCGACCGGAAGCGTCTTCACCAACAAATACAGCGAAGGATATGCAGGTAAACGCTACTACCAGGGCCAGGAGCTCACCGACCGCGTTGAACTCCTGGCCATTGCACGCGCCAAAGAACTTTTTGGTGCCGAGCACGTCAACATCCAGCCCTACTCCGGCTCACCGGCAAACCTGGCCGTGTATTACGCTCTGGCCGAGCTTGGCGACCCAATCCTTGGCATGGGTCTACCCTTTGGCGGACACCTTACCCACGGCTGGAAAGTCAATTTTTCGGGCCGATTCTACGACGCCCACCACTACACGCTCGATCCCGAAACAGAGCTGATTGATTTTGCTCAAGTCCGCAAAATCGCGCGCGAAGTGAAACCAAAGCTTCTGTTTTGCGGCGCTTCCGCTTATCCACGTGAAATCGATTTCGAGAAATTCGCCGAAATCGCCGAAGAATGCGGCGCCAAACTCGTCGCTGACATCGCACACATCGCCGGCCTTATTGTTGGCGGCCAACACGTCAGCCCGTTCCCGGTCGCTGACGTCGTAACCACGACCACGCACAAAACCCTGCGTGGACCACGTGGCGGCATGATTATGTGCAAAAGCGAATACGCAAAAGCCATCGACTCCGCTGTCTTCCCAGCACTTCAGGGCGGACCGCACATGAACACCGTCGCGGCCGCTGCCATCGCTTTTAGAGAAGCACTCCAGCCTGACTTCAAAGTCTACGCCGAACAGATCGTCAAAAACGCCCGCGCACTTGCCGAACGCCTGATGCATCACGGCTTTCGCCTCGTCACCGGCGGCACCGACAATCACATTGTGCTTCTCGATCTGACACCCAAAAATGTCGGTGGAAAAGTCGTCGCAAAAGCTCTCGAAAAAGCCGGGATCGTCTGCAACTCAAACTCGATTCCCTTCGACAAAAGAACACCTTTTGACCCTTCCGGAATTCGTATCGGCACCGCCGCAACGACAACTCGCGGGATGAAAGAACACGAAATGCATCTGATCGCAGACGCCATTGCACGCGTAACCGATAATCTCGACGATCCTAACCAGCTCGATGCCATTGGTCGTGAAATACACGAACTCTGCCAGCAGTTTCCTGTGCCCTGAACCATTTTCCCCAGTCCTTAACCGACACAACTTTTTCATAGCACGCAACAAAACGAGTCGTATCTTATGTACAACCTGTTAATTTCACTCGCGGCAGGCATTCTTACTACGCTGCTGTTCGGTTTTGGACTCGGAGGCGGAGAGTTCAAATTTCTCTACGGCCTCCTCCCCGGCCTGATGGTCATCGGCGTTGTCTACGTCCTGCTTGCACGTCGTATTCTCAGCCAGGTCCAGACAATCGTCGGACAAGCACAAGTCGAGCTCCAACAAAACCAGCAGAACACGGGCCGCGCCATCGCCCTGCTCAAGCAATGCTACCCGCTTGGCAAATGGCAATTTCTCATCAAGTCGCAAATCGATGCCCAGATCGGATCGATTCTCTACATGACCCAGAAATTCGACCAGTCCGAACCCTATTTGAAGACTTCTTTCAAGAAAAACTGGGTTGCCCGTGCCATGCTCGGAGCTCTATATTTCAAGCGTAAAAACTATACAGAGATGGAATCCGTCTTCGATGAAGCCGTGAAAGCCAACAAAAAAGAAGTTATTCTCTGGAATATCTACGCCTATTGTATGTGGAAATCCGGTCAGACCGACAAAGCCATCGCCGTTCTCAACCGTGCGGTGGAAGTTGATCCGACCGACGCCAAATCAAAAGCCAATCTGAACGCACTTCAAAACAATAAAAAAATGAAAATGCGCAGTTGGAACATGACGTGGTATCAGTTTCATCTGGACAAGCCGCCGGCTCAACGTCAATCCCAGCAGTTTCGTTCGCGATAAGTTCAGGTTACAAAACGTTTTCATCTTCTATTTTGACAACCACGCAAGCAGTCCACATAGATTGCGCTACTACGACTTTTTGAGGAATTCGCCATGACTACACCTATCTCAAGCGACATCCCCGATAACATTGGCAGAAACGATCCTTGCCCATGCGGAAGCGGACAAAAATACAAGAAATGCTGCTCGCGCACCCACCAGGTCCAGCGCGAAGCCGCCAAGCAACAAACCGGCGCGGCTCAGCTTATCTCGCCGTCCACCAATCCGTGGAAGCTTTTCAAGCTGCTGCAAGGCGTTAACGACAACAACATGCACGCGCTCTACCACGATATGGCCCACGAACTCGGTCCATTCCGTGAGCGCTATGCCGATGCGATTTCGTTTCTCAAAGACGTCGACACCGGAAAAACACACATGGCCGCCGGTCCGGATTTCGTGCTCGAACACATCCGCATTGACCGTCCCGATATCTACATGCTTCTGGCCAAAGGCCTTGAAGATCCCAAAGTCGACACGGTCGTCTTCGATGTCGTCGTTCTTCGACCCAACGAAGTCGATGCAGAACGCAACCCGCGCGAAGTCGAAAACCTGGGATTCCGCATCTGGGATGTCATCCGCCACACCGTCGCGAAAACCGAACTCGATCGCGATAAGTTCTCGTTAGCCGACCTCGATATCGAATGGTACCCCGCCAAATTCGAGCGACTTCCTTCCGAAGAAACCGGCCTGACGGAAGACAGCCTTGCTGAAGTAACCGTCGTTGAGCCTATCAACGCAATCGCCGAAGATAACGACCAGTAAAGCTAGCCTCACTTCCCGGGAGCATGTGCCGACTACAATACGTCGACCACACATGCTCCCGATTATTTTCCAAGTAAATCTTGCGGAGAACCGGACCGATCGTGCTGCAACTCGGACCCTACAAACTTATCGAACGCCTGGGCGAAGGTGGCATGGCCGAAGTCTATCTGGCCACCAGACCAGGTTACGGCGGATTTGAGCGTGAATTCGTCTTAAAACTTCTTCACGAACGCCTCAATCCCGATCCGTCCTTTCGCCAGATGCTTCTCGAAGAAGCCAAGCTCACCGCTTCGCTTGCACACCCGAATATCGTTCCCGTTTTAGACACCGGCTTCGATAACGATGTGCTCTACGTCGTGCTCGATTACGTCGACGGCAAAGACATGCACGCCTACTTATCCCAGGCCGTGCGCTGTGGCCGCGAAATCCCGATCAGCATGGCACTCTTCATTGCCCGCGAAGTCGCATCCGGCCTCCACTACGCCCACACCCGCAACGACTCCGACGGACAATCCCTGCAACTCGTCCACCGCGACGTCAGCCTGCACAACATCCTGATAAGCTACGAAGGTGACGTGCGCGTCATCGACTTCGGTGTCGCCAAAATCGACTCCGAAATGCGCGAAAAAACCCGCGCCGGGATCATCAAAGGTAAATTCGGATACATGTCCCCCGAACAAGCATGGGACAAAAAACTCGATGCCCGCTCCGACGTCTTCTCGCTCGCTATCTGCCTGTACGAAATGCTCACCGGACGATCCGTCTACGGCCAATCCAACGACATGATCGCGATGCTGCGTAAAGTACGCGCCGCCGAAATCGCGCCGCCCTCCACGTTTCGTCCCGACATCTCCAAGCGCGTTGACAACATCATCATGAAAGCGCTGGCCCCAGATCCGGACAAACGGTTTCGCTCGGCGCGCGAATTTCAAATCGCCCTCACCGCCGCCATCGCCCATCTTGACCCGACGCTGACGCCACTCGACATCGGCAGCTTCTTGCGCGCACTCTACGAGAGCGCCGAACCCCTCGCACCCGCCCCCATTGCGCCCGATGTAGAATCACATCATCGCACCGATCCCGACATCAACTCAGCGCTCTGGCACGCCAACGCAAACGAACAAACCGAGATCTATTTTGTCGATGAAGATCTTATCGACGACGATTCACCCGACCACGATCAGGAAATTCACACCGGAAAATACAGCGCCGACGTTTCCTACGAAGAACCGGCCTGGCAGCCGTCTCAATCCCCTAATTTTGAGCCTGTCGTACAATCCGTCCAATCGTCACGAGACGTCGACGAAAGCGCTGAGCTTGGCGATTATTTCCCGAGCGGCCCGGCCGCGTTTTCCAGACCGCGCGACCAACACACCCGAAAAATCGACGACAACAAACTCGAGGAAGCACATCAGCGCTTCCAAGAAATGTTCAATGCGCCAGCCCCGGAGTTGCCACAACCCTCCGAGGCTCCAGCTACCGCACCCATGGGCGACTGGATACGCGCCAACCCCATTCCCTCAGCCCTGGCCGGCGCGCTCATAGTCGCTATCCTGATCGCCCTGATCCTGCTCGTCGTTCTCTAAAAGCCCTCAAGCACCGCATCGACAAGCTCAATCGATGCCAAAATCCTCACGCACAGAAAATCCCGGCGTTCCATCGTCGGATTCATACGGCTTGCTGCTTTTTTCATCGCCCACATACGTTTCAATACCCGCAAACGCCAACGCCTGATGGTTATACTCAGCCGTGCCGGCATCCTCAAATACGTATTGAACCCGCGATACCTCTTGCCCGTCGCTGGTTTTCTTCTCCCGCAGCATCGCCATCACACCCTGAACCTCTTCCGACGGCACAAGCGTACGCGTATCCGCAAACCCGCGATAAACACGTAGCGTCCGACTGCCTTCATCATACTTTTGTTTATTTTTACTCATGGTAATTTCTCCATTATTGATCCATTCATTGGACGAGCTATTACACCTGTGTTCAATCTACATTCCCTGCGCGCCTGTACAACCGCCTTTTATACAAATTCCATACCAAATGTGCTATGAACGCTTTCTGTCCGGATTGTAAGCAATCATCGTCCACCCTGGAATTCGTCCGAGCGAAATATCATGTCCAACATTGAGTTATTTCAGCGCTATCCCCAAGCCCAGAAGATCCCGCACAGCCCCCTGGGTAGTTTTCCAACGCCGGTTCAACACCTCACCCGCCTTGGAGAACAATTCGGACTCTCAAAACTCTACATCAAACGCGACGACCTGAGCGGCACACTTTACGGCGGCAACAAGGTCCGCAAACTCGAGTTTTTACTCGCCGATGCAATCGCCAAAGGCTTCACAAAAGTCTGGACCGTCGGCGCCATCGGCAGCCACCATGTTCTGGCCACCTCAATTTACGCTCGACAACTCGGCCTTCAACCCGCCGCCCTGCACTATCCACAACCCCTCACAAGCCACGTCACCGAAGTCCTAAAAGCCCTCAGCACAACCCAGCCCGAACTCACACTCGTCGATCACATCTCCAAAGTCCCCATCCTCCTCGCCCGCGAACGCCTCAAAGAATGGCTCGCCAAAAATCCCGACACCTACTACATCCCCGGCGGCGGATCCTCATTCGTCGGCACCCTCGGATACGTCAACGCCGCACTCGAACTCAAAGCCCAGATCGAACGCGACGAAATCCCCGAACCCGACACAATCTTCGTCGCCGCCGGCACCTGCGGCACACTCGCTGGACTGATCC
>JBEBSM010000234.1:0-6434 GCA_040394315.1 Lujinxingia vulgaris | reverse complement strand
AAACCGTCATTCAATTTCTGATCGGCAGTACCGCACCTCAAGTTTCCAAAAACCGCTTTGGCGAACTCACCGATCCCAACGAGCAACGCACCCGGTTTGAAGGCGATCTCGCCGAACGAAAACAACTCGATATCGAACCACTCTCCATGCCCCACAATTTTCTCAATGACCTCAAAACCGGCATGCCACCCTCCGCCGGCGTAGCCCTCGGCGTCGACCGCCTCCTCATGTTAGCCACCGGCGCACGCACAATTTCCGAAGTCCTACCCTTTGCCCTGCACCGCAATCCCCAAACCGGCGACATCGAATGGCCCTAATCCACTTCTAACTGCCGCTCAACCGGCGCCCACGATTGCAAACTCAAACCCGCAATCGTTCCCGCCACCACCAGTACCGGCATCGCCACCAGATTTAATACCGGAACAAACATCAAAAGCCCGGCCGATGCCCCAAAACCACCCGAAAAATCCTTGTTCGCCGCAATCAAACGAACCTTCGCCCGAAAGCTAATGTCCCGACGATCCAACGGCGAACCCGCATAATCCAGCACCAGAAAAAACGAACTCAAAAGCGCAGCCAGAACGGTATACAAAACACTCCCCAGCACCGGAATCAGATTCAACCCGAACAAGGGCACAAGAATCAACAAATACACCAACACCGTCTTCAACGATCCCACCGCCGACACAAGCCAATCCTTCACCCCACCACCACCATCCGCCCCAACCACCTGACCGGTCAACGCCTGCTCAACCCGCTCCGACAACACATCGTTAAACGGACTCGCCACCAGACTCCCCACAATCAAAATCAGAAAGTACGCCAGCACCACCACAGCCGCGCTCATCAACGCAAACACAACCCACCACAACCCCAAAAGCGCCCAGTCCAACCACCCCACAATATCCGGCTGCGCCCACACCGACGACAACAACCCGCTACCAGTTTTCACCAACAAAACCACCGCAACCACAAACAACGCAAGATTGATCAACGCCGGAATAATCGCCCATATCAACAGTTTTGGACGCCGCAAAAATAACCGCACCGCCTGCACCGGCAGACTAAATCCTGCCGCAAACCGCGCCCGTTTTCCCCGACGCCCCAGCGCCACAAAACGCGCCATCAACTCTTGCTCTCGCGACTGCATCGCCTCACCTCAGATTCAATTCCACACCATTAAGTTTTCAAAAACTCTATAGAACACCATCACCTTCCGGCCAACCAAGAACACACAAAACCGCCCCAATCACAAGCCCGCTCCCTTCTCTGAGACCGGTACATACCGTGAATTGACGTCATTTCCGTGACGACACGCTACAAAAGAGGTTGAGAGCTCCCAAACATCATGTCGACACGCTCTTTTAGCCCGTTGCAACGTTTTTCATCGTCGTCGCCGCAACTTCCGGGCAAAATTGTAAACAAATGGAGTTTCAGACTTACCAATTCAGGCACCTGCGCACTTGCATTCACGGCCCTGCCTGAATAAGCTCGCGCGCGGCTCAACTGAGCTGCCCAAACCAGCTAATACACTACGTTTTGAAGGAGCAAAAATGTCGGAAGATTTGAAGGCCTGGCCATTTAAGGAAGCACAAAAAATTGAACACAAAATCAATGTGACCTTAAAATCCGGCCGAACACTCAAACATGAAGACGCCCTTCTCGAAACCGGCTTCGGACCAAGCGGACTGCCCCACCTCGGCACCTTTGCCGAAGTCGCGCGCACAACCTGGGTTCGCAACGCATTCGATCACATCAGTGACCGTGGCTCACGCCTGCTCGCGTTCTCCGACGACATGGACGGCCTGCGAAAAATACCAGGAAACCTGCCTAACCGCGAACTTGTCGAGAAACATCTCGGAAAACCACTCTGCGATATTCCCGATCCATTTGGTGAAGCCGAGAGCTTTTCCGGAAACATGAACGCGCGTTTTCGCAGCTTTTTGGACTCCTTTGATCTCGAATACGAATTTTTAGCATCCAGCAGCCAGTACCGCGGCGGCGTTTTCAACGACGGCTTGCTCCGAATTTTGGAATGTTACGACGACGTCCGAAACCTGATCGTCCCAACCCTCAAACCAGAAAACCGCGAGGCATGGAGTCCGTTTTTCCCCGTCTGCACCGAGTGCGCCAAGGTCTATTCGACCCGCGTCACCGCCATTCACCCCGAAGACGGCACCATTTCCTACGCCTGCGACCAGAGTTTTCGCGGCATCGAATCCTGCGGACACTCCGGCACAATTCCTGTCACCGATGGCAACGTAAAAGTCGGCTGGAAAGTCGACTGGGCCCTTCGCTGGTACGTATTTGACGTCGACTATGAAATGTACGGCAAAGATCTGATCGATTCCGCAGATCTGTCCTCAAAAATCGTCCGCGTGCTCGGTGGCCACCCGCCCGCCGGCTTTTTCTACGAGATGTTTCTCGATGAAAACGGCGCCAAAATCTCCAAAAGCGTCGGTTCCGGCCTCACCATCGACGAATGGCTGCAATACGGACCGCTCGAAAGCCTGTCCTGGTTTATTTTCCAGAGTCCAACCAAGGCCAAAAAACTCCATTTCGACGTCATCCCCAAAAGCGTCGACGACTACCTCGATGCACGACGCAAATTCGGCCAGGCAGAAACCACCGACGTCAACAGCCCGATCTGGTTCATCGAACACGATAAAATCAAAGCCGGACAGACCATCAGCTACAACAGCGACATCAGCTACTCGATGCTGCTCAACCTGGTAAACGTCCTCAACTCAGATGACAAAAACATCGTTTGGAACTACATCCTGCGCTACGATCCCGACGCAAAACAGGATTTTGATGTCATCGACGACATGATCGACCGCGCCCTGCGCTACTACACCGATTTCGTACTCCCGACCAAAGAATACGAACTCCCCTCCGAAGAAGCCATGCCCGCAGTCCAACAACTGCTCACGTTTTTGGAATCCTACGAAGGCGCCGACGCCCAGGAACTCCAGAGCGCAACCTATGCCGCCGGCAAAGAAAACGGTCTGGCCCTGCCCGTCTGGTTCCGCACCATGTACCGCATGCTCCTCGGCCAGGAACGCGGCCCACGCCTGGGCACCTTCATCCACCTCTACGGCGTCAAGGAAACCCACGCGCTCATCAAAAGCCGCCTCAATACCCCCTGAACCTGCTCTAAATACCTTTCAAGGAACGAAGCGATTCTCTGATTTGTTATCTTACTCAGATTGAATCGCTCGTTTCCTTAATCAACCTGCACCAACCTTCCGGAAGTATATCCAAATGACTAACAAAGTAATCGATCTGGCCCACGTTCGCGCGACCGCAAGACCGCTGACAGAGCGCTTCGGAAGCTCCGTCCTCCCCCCCGGCAACGGCGCCGAACAGATCAACGCCATTCTAGCAAAAAACGATTATCTCGAATACATTCAAGCACTTAACCCGCAAACACTGTTTCGTTTGATCAAAGAAACAGGCTGGAACGAGGGCCACGATCTCGTTGCCTACGCCTCGCCAGACCAGATCCAGACCTTCGTCGACCTGGACTGCTGGCAACGCGATTCGTTTTCCATCGAAAAAATGGCGCCCTGGTTATCCGCACTCGTCGCCAACAGCGAAGACGCGCATTTCAAGCAAATCATGCGCAGCCTGGACGCCGAAGTCATCGCACTGTTTTTCAAGGCGAACCTGTACGCAGAACCCGCCGAAGAAGACGTGTCGCCAGACCACCTGCAGGGAAACCTCGCGCTCAGCCCCGACAACGCCTACTGGATCGTGTACCCCGAAGACGAAGACATGGCCGCACTCATGCGCGCTATGATCAATCGTCTCTACGAGGTCGACTACCCACTGGCCTGGACCCTGTTCGAGGCCACCCGCTGGGAACTCACCTCCGAAATGGAAGAATCCGCCTTCCGCTGGCGCACCAGCCGCATGGAAGAACTCGGTTTCATGAAATTCGAAGAAGCCCTCGAGATCTACGCCCCCATCCAACCCGTTCAATTTCGTGAACGCCTCGAAAAACGCGATCTCGACCCAAAAATCACCGTCCACGCACCCGAAAACACCGAATTTCCGGCCGTTATCGAATCCTACGTCGACGATGACTTTTATTTCTTCAAGATCCTGAAAAGTATTGTCGAAGACCGTACCGTTGAAGATCTATTATTTGAGCTCGGCACACTTACCAACCGCACCATGATTGCCGACGGCATTGAGCCCGGCGAAATCGAAAGCGGTTACGAAGTCGCACGCCGCACACTCGGTTTTTTAAGCCTCGGACTTGAATTTTTAAGCCGCGGCGACGACGAACGTGCTCACGACGTTATCCAGACCGTTGCCCTGCGCGAAATTTTCCAGACCGGCTACTCGCTCACCCGAAAACTTCAGCTCAACGTCCTGGAACTCACCAAACGCCCGACCCTCAGCCTGATCGAAGGCGACCGCTTCTCACTCCTCAACCCGGTCGAAGAAGCACTCTGCGATGCGCTCACCCGCTCACACCCGAGCTTTGCCGAAAGCGATGTTCAATTCGACATCTTCCGCAAGCAAGCCCAGGTTGATTCGGCCGCCGTGCGCATCGGTCGCATTGCCTTCAAACAACTCTGGCTCTTTGGTGTGTTGAACCAATCGATCGACAACCTCGCGGCGCTCGTCTACGGCGGCGCGCTACTCAACGATCCTGCCGACGTAACCTTCGATTCACTGTTCGCAACCGCCATCGCCACGTTCCTGACCGACGGCACGCCCCAACTCCGCGGCCTGACCCAGGCTGAGCTGCAAATGCTCCCCGGCCTGCTCAATCAACGCCCCTGGACCAACGATGTGATCGCGTATTTCGAACCGCTCGTAGGCCCCATTCTCGTCGAAATGCCAGCCAGCGTCGCAAGCATGGCCACCCTCTGGCTCACCGAAACGCTTGCCCGACTCACCGACGAATTTGCATTCCTCACCGTCGAAGCCACCCACGAAGTCTTTGGTCGCATCGTGTTGCTCAGTCATCCCGCAGCCAAATAAAACCGGATTTATCGTATCAAGAAATAACTCGGCCACATCGCCGCCCCTGCAAGGGCGACTTTGTGGCCGGTCTTTCTTCTACGCAATGTTATTGCTATGATGCCGACCTGATGCATGCCTTTTCGAACGCTGTTTGCCGCTAATCAACGTGGAAATCTATCTATGAATACTCATTTGCACTTCCCAATTAGCAAATTGACTGCTGTCGCAACCTTCGCGTTGTGCACGGTTGGCTTACTATTCAACGCCAGCGCCGAGCCACTGAGCGGCCAACTCACCGACGGCCTCACAGGCACGCCCATCGCCAACGCCCGCGTTCACGTTCTTGGCACCCACGAAGAGGTCTTCACCGACATCGACGGACGCTGGAATTTTGATCTGCCCACCGGTTACTACGAACTGGAAATCGATGCAGAAGTCGCAGGCGAATCGCACACGTCGCGACTGGTCAACCAGTACGTGCCTCAAGCGCAGCCGGCACGCGCACACGTCTACACATCCGCCCTGGTCGACATGGGCTATCCCGTACTGGCCAACCCAACCGGCGTTCCCACAACCAGCGGACGACTGCCCGACGACGATCCCTCACTTGATCTCGACGATTTGTTTCCGCCCATTCACGGCTCCCCAACACGTTACGAGATCCCGGCCAATCAACCGCCGACCATTCGTGTTGGACGCCGAAAAGACTCCACCGGCGGACAAGGTTGCACCGACGCTTCGAACCCGATCATTTCTATTATTGAAATGAATCTCGACGATTACGTCAAAGGCGTGCTGCCCCCAGAAATCGGCGTGTTCAAAAGCATCGCCGGTGCCAGCGAAGTCTACAAAGCCTTCGCTATCGCCGCCAAAAGCTACGGTCTTTATTTCGTTTTGCGCTACAACTCCACCAACCGACGCACCGTCAGCAGTCCGAAGCCGCCGCACAACTACACCTGGTTTCATATCGACGACACCGCGTGTAACCAGCGTTATGATGATCAGCGCATCGCCATCACGACCAACGCAGCCGAGGCCGTTGCGAATAAAATCATGGTCAAAAAAGGCGCCCCCAACACCATCGATAAATACGAGTATGCGGCGAGTTGCGGTAAACATGGATCGCGCCCGGCGTACCAGACGACGCTAGTGCCTGATAAGCCCCCCGTTAGCCCATGCGTCGGCACGTGGTGCGGCCACAACGGCTGCGCCGCACATGAAGTCAATCCGGCAGTCCCCAGCGCCGGGCGCTGTCTCGTGCGTGGCATCTGCCAGTGGGGTGCGGCCGCGTGGGGCGCAAGTGGCAAAGACTACATGTGGATGCTCAGTCACTACCAACCAAACATTCAAATTCGAGAAATCGGCTCAAGCACGCCGGCCTCCGTCGTTCTCACTGGTTACGTCTACACTGACCCCGCAAAGGTCGCTACTTCTGGCGTTGCAGGCGTTACCGT
>JBEBSM010000233.1:0-6456 GCA_040394315.1 Lujinxingia vulgaris | reverse complement strand
CCGATGAACGCCCACAAACCACCGATCAACTTCGCGAAGAACTCGAGCAAGCTCTGGCGCGCCGTCAAGATATGCTCGCTGAAAACAACGGATTCAACCATACCGGCACTTCAAACCGCGCTGCGCTCAACCGAAACGCAACCACGATGGGACAAGTCTTTGAGGATCAAGATTCCAAAAAGTCTCCATCCAAAGCAATGTTCATCATGCTCGGCCTGCTCGTTCTCGTTTGCGCACTTGCGGCAGTCGCCGTCGTCTACTACCAGTCCGATAAAAACGCGCAAACCGCACTGGCAAACAACACCGCTGCCCTAACCCCCAACAATAGCAACGGCAGCGAGCAACAAATCGCCGCCATCGTGCCGGAGAAACCAGACGCGCTTCGCATACGCGTCTCCTCCGATCCACCCGGCGCTATCGTACTCGAGGGCTCCGACCGTCTTGGCAAAACACCACTGACCGTTGCACTTCCACGCGACACCACCGCCGTCGTTTACCGACTGGAACTCGACGGATACGAAGGACGCAACGTCGATATCGCACTCAATCCAGAAGTGACCACACGACAGGAATTTTCGTTCTCACTGCTTCCGGAAACCGTAATACCAGAACCTAAAAAGCCTGTGGCCGGAAACACCAAAACGCCCCGAACACCAGGCAAGCCACCGGTTCGAGCTGCCACCAATCCAGATACCAAGACGCCACCCAAATCAAACAATGCCACTTCTCCGTCCACGCCTCCACCAAAAGACACGGGCTTTGTTATCGAACGGCTAGATGATGGCGAATCAACCAAACCCAAGGTTGAACGCCTGTAAATTATGAATCCACCATACAATCTGGCAAAGATTGCGCTATTCGGCCTGCTTCTAACCATCACCGCATGCGCAGGCGCCGATAAACGCGAACAATATATTGTTCCAGGAACGACCAACATGAAGGTCGAATCACTGGATATCCGAGGCGTCGAGCGCTTCCCAACCAGCGAGATCACCTCCGGACTCGCTACCACCACCGATCCCGGCTGGCGAGCCAGTGCTCCCTGGTCATGGTTGCCGCTGATTGGAAAAGAGCGATACTATTTCAACCTCTTCGACTGGCGCCGCGATGTTGAAAGAATTCTCATCTACTACCGCCAGCGCGGATATTTCGGTGTCGAGGTTCAGCGCGAATCCATCATCGAAAACCCGAACGAAAAAACCGTACGCATCACACTGGTTATCGAGGAAGGACTGCCCACCGAAGTCCGAGAAATTAAGCTAAGCGGCGTCAAAACCGATACCGAAATTACACGACAAGACATCCTCGAAAAACTGCCGCTCCAAAAAGGCGATATTTTCACGCAACAAAAATACCTCGCCACCCTCGAAGCCATTCGAGCCGGCCTGCTTCAACGCGGCCACGCCTACGCACTGGTCTCCGGACGCGTCTACGTAACACCAGAAAACTACTCCGCAGAAGTCGAAATCTTCATCGATGCCGGCCCCAAATCATTCTTTGGAACCGCGCACATCTTTGGCCTGGAAAGCGTCGAAGAACGCTACGTCCGCCAGGCCCTCGCTATCAAACCAGGCGACAAATACACCCCCAAAGCCCTGATCGAAGCACAACAAGACATCTACGATCTCGGTGTTTTTGGCCTCGTAACCGTTCTGCCCGCTCACGAATCCAACGAAGATCTCAACGCCACTGAAACCCAGGCAATCGCCGACAAACCCGCAACCACTTCAGCCGACAGTATCGAAAACGGCAACTTTTCAACCCTCGATCGCAAAACGGATGCAGTTACCGATACGCCTCAACAAACCGCGCAAACCGAGAAACAAACAGTCGACCAGTTTGAAATCGATCCGGATGCCTCCAAACCCGCAACCGCAATTCAGGGGAGCCCGGAGGATTCGCCCACCAAAGAATCGGAAGAACAACTCCTCTCGCTCGGTGTCTCCGCCGTACTCGAAGCCGCCCAAAAGCAGGCCGAAAACCGCAGCCAATTAAACGAAGAAATCCCCCTCGTAATTCGTCTCAAAGAAGCAAAGAAATACCGCGTCCGCCTCGGCGCCGGTGTCGCCATTGAAGACACGCGCCAGGACATCCGCGCACTCGTAAACTGGTCCAGCCGAAACTTTTTGGGCGGCCTGCGCAAACTCGAACACATCACTGCCGCCGGTTACGCCTGGGCGCCCGGAATTTTTGCACCCGAAGGTACCGGAAACAAAGGCGTTATCCTCTCGTCCGAATTACGCTTTTCACAACCACAATTCTTCGAACGCCTCACCCAATTCCGCATGCGCGCCGGCATCGAGCGCGACGTCCAGGAAGGCTACAAAGTCTGGAACCCATCGGTTCGCCTGAGCGTCGATCGATCCTTTTTCCGCCACCTCATGCTCGACGTCGCCTACAGCGTTTCATACTTCAATTATTCCGACGTCAACGAAGGCTTGCTCGACCTCGGCTCCACCGGCCTTGGCCAGGATTTCCGCCCGGAATTTTTGCTCGAGTTCTTCGAACAATCCATCTCACTCGATTACCGCAACGATATCCTCAACCCCGGCAGCGGATTCCTCACACGTTTCACCATGCAAGAAGCCGGAAACTACGTCATCGGCGGCGACTTCGACTACATCCGCGCCACCCTCATGGCCGAAGGCTACATTCCCTACAATCTCTTTACACCCACCGTCATCGCTCTGCGCAGCCGCATCGGCTCGGTCTACAGCATCGGCAGCGAAGCAACCGGCATCCCCGTTCAAAGCCGACTCAACAGCGGCGGCACCGACGGCATGCGCGCATTTGGCCGCAAACGCCTCTCCCTCTACACCCAGACCGGCGAACCCGTCCCCGTCGGCGGCCTGACACTTTTCGAAGCATCCATCGAACCACGATTTCGCCTGGCCCCCAACCTGTTCAACGTCGGCGATCTCTGGGGCGCACTCTTCGTAGACGCCGCAACCGTACTCCAGGGACAATTTCTCTTCGATACCCCCACCAACGATCAGGGCGTCGAGCAATGGGGCAACATCACCGACTCCATGCTCTACGGCGCCGGCGCCGGCATCTGGTGGCTCACACCAGTCGGCCCCGTTCGCCTCGACGGCGCCGTACTCCTCAGCCAGATCGACGACGACGCACGCTTCCGTCGATGCGTCGATCCCCGCACAACCGGCACAAGTTCCTGCACCTTTGTGCCAGAAAGACGCGACCCCATCCAAAAACTCATCCCCGGTTACTCCTTTTACCTGAGCATCGGCCATTCCTTCTAAGCCAGTCGACGTTTTTTCCTATATGTAAAATTCCGTTTTCACTATATCGTCATCTCCTGTGTTGTTTGCCTGGGAACATTTTGTTGTTTAGCAAAAGATGACGTCATGATCGAAATCGAGCTACATCAAGTACGTTCGTACTTATTCTCGGCGATTTTTTTGTTGTTCATTGCCTTCGCATCGGGCTGCACATCCGATGAATGCTCTCAAAACTCCGACTGCCCCACCGAACAAATTTGCGCCATTTCGGGCGGAATCTTCTGGAGCGGAAACAGTTGCATCCCGATAACCTTCCCCGACCTCGACGCGACCGACAATCGCGATACCGACTCGCCTGACACGACCGACACCACGCACGATACAACGCCCCTTGAAGACACCGACGATGACACGTCCTCACCGGACGTGACCCCGGCAGACGTTGCCCCAACGCCAACCTGTGATGATGAACTCCAAAACGGCGATGAAACCGACATCGATTGCGGCGGACCTGTCTGCACAGCCTGCCAGCTCGAGCAATCCTGCCAGGTTCACCAGGACTGCGCGTCAGGACGATGCGATCAAAACCGATGCGCCCAAACCGCATTCATAACGGTCTGGAACACCGCCAATCCCGGCGGCAGCAACATCCAAGCAATCCATTTACCGCTCGTCGCGCAAGGAAACTACGACTTCACAGTCGACTGGGGCGACGGTAAAACCGACAACATCACACACGGCGATCAACCCGAAGCCACCCACCAGTACGCCGAACCTGGCCAGTACACAGTCACGATTACCGGACTCCTTGAGGGGTGGTCGTTCCATAGCCAGACCAACGCAAAGAAAGATGCTGAAAAGCTTATCGAAATCAAAAACTGGGGCACCTTCCGACTCGGCACATCCCAACAGCACCCACCGGGCGGCAGTCAAGGATACTTCAAAGATGCCCGCAAGCTGACCATTTCGGCAACCGACACCCCGGATCTGAAGGGAACCACAAGCCTCAAAAACATGTTCAACTCTTGCTCCTCGTTGACGATTGGCCCATCCATCAATCGATGGGACGTGTCCACAATAACCGATATGACCGGCATGTTTGCCGGCGCCTCGGTCTTCAACAGCGACATCGGTGATTGGAACATGTCCGCGGTCACCACGTTGACATCCATGTTTGCCAGCGCCGCTCAATTTAACCAGGACATTGGCCGCTGGGATGTTTCCTCGGTCACCCACATGTCACTCATGTTTTTCGGCGCCTTGCAATTCAACCAGGACATCGGACGCTGGGATGTTTCTTCGGTCACCGATATGCTGGGCCTGTTCTTTAGTGCCTCACGATTCAACCAGGACATCAGCCGCTGGGACGTGTCCGCAGTCAAAATCATGAGATCTGTATTTGTATCCGCCTCGGCATTCAATCACGACATCGGCAGATGGGACATGTCCGCAGTAACCGATACCGCGTACATGTTCCACAGCGCCGAGTCCTTCAACCAGAACCTCAGTCGCTGGAACGTCTCTTCAGTCACCAACATGGATAAAATGTTTACCGGTGCAGCCCTATCGACCGCCAACTACGACGCCCTGCTCCTGGGCTGGTCCAGCCAGATAGTTCGCCCCGACGTCCGTTTAGAAGCCGCGAACATTAAATACTCACCAGCCGCAGTGAACGCCCGCAACATCCTGACCAGCGCGCCAAACAACTGGACAATCATCGACGGCGGTCCCGCATAGCCTCTCAGACAACCTCTTATACCGACTGATCCCGGACACCAAAAACGATTTACCGCCCCCAGAACCCCAACAAACCACTTCCAAAAAACCCAAAAACACCAAAACAACCTCCCCGGCACTCCATCACGCATCATTGCAACGCCACAGACCCTTCCGGGCTGCCCGGCAAGCTTGCCGGGATTTGCAAGAGCTTCCCAAAGCGCCCGGCAACCTTCCCGCAAACGCCACAGACCCTTCCGGGCTGCCCGGAAGGCTTCCCCCATTTTCAAACATCCTTTAGCAGCGCATTCTACGCGGGTTTGCGCGATTTCCACCCAATCCAAAATGCACGCCCAACATTACGGGAAACCCCGAAACCCCTGGTAAAGCTCCCGTCTCTGAGACGGTGGCCGCCCCTCCCACCAAGAAAAAAAGACCGGCAGCTCAATCTATCTGAGCTACCAGCCATTATCCGGGACGCTTTCTTCTAAGCAGGCAAGCATGCGCTGGCCCATCCGTAAAACCCCAGATTTTCTCTCGCTACCCGAGCAAAACCGCCGGTTCTGGCAATCCACACACAAACCGAGCGCTCCGTACGCCTCAATCCAGCGAATTTACCGCAGAATTTGGCAGCTCGACTTGTTGTTCGCTGATACCGCAACCAGTCCGCGGAAGCGCAAAGAAAAATGCCAGAATAAAGACAACCAGAATAATCTCGACAGGATTTTCACCCCACCAATTCCACGAGACGATAGACTTTTTCTTATGCAAATATTGCGGTGCGTTCTCAGACATGCATGTCACTTCATTTAAAGGTCAATCTCCAGCCATATTCCCGGCCTAATCCACGTCCGAATACCACCCTTCCCCAATTTGAGCAAGCACTCCCACACCGAACTAGCCCACCCATGTATTGTTTTCTGAGCCCATGACCCTACATTTCCTGCCAGTATTTAGATGAATATAAGCTCTGGCAACCCGCTACGAAATAACTCTAACCCCAAGGATTCTCTCATGGCCCGATTGATGTCGAGTACAGAACTTCAACAGCGCATCGACAGCGAAGAAGACTTCATCCTCGTGGACCTTCATGATGCCGAACACTACCACAAAGAACACATCCCCGGCGCAATCAACATCCCGCTGGCAGAACTCGAAGACCGCGCACACATGGACCTACCCAAAACCGCACGCATCGTCGTCTACGGCGCCAACCACGAAACCGAAGCCAGCAACCGCGCGTCCACCATCCTCGAAAACTTAGGCTACCGAAAAATCGCCGACTTCGACGGCGGACTCGACGCCTGGAAACACGCCGGATTCGCCACCGAAGGCAATCACCCCGAAGTCCTCGGCGAACTCCCCCTCACCAGCTAAAATCCCCCCCACCACAAATCCCCCCCACCCCACACACAAAAAAGCCCGACCTAAGTCGGGCAAAATAACGCACACGGGCGAGGCATAAATCGAGGAACGCGAAGTGGGCGCGGCCGGGATAGGC
>JBEBSM010000232.1:0-6481 GCA_040394315.1 Lujinxingia vulgaris | reverse complement strand
ATGATTTGTATAAAGCTGACCTGAAAACAAATTACACAAAATATGTTGCACACCCAACCACACTGAACACATCGATAGCTTCGAGCGCCACCCGAGCCTAAAAACGCGCTCGACCCACACTCCCGAGCGCCACCCGAGCCTAAAAACGCGCTCGACACCCACTCCCGAGCCCTCTCACCACCACACCGAAAACCTCTAAACCGTTCAAAAGATACGTTCAACCAGCCAGTATACCGCCAACACCAACGTCCCAGCACTCACCACACGCACCAAATTCGGATACCAAACACGCTCTCGCACCAACGCCAGCAACGGAAAACAAACCGCCACGATCGCTACCTGGCCAATCTCCACGCCTGCATTAAACGAAAACAACGCCGGCAAAAGCGCCTGCGTCGGCAAACCCACCTCGTCGCGCAGCACGTACGAAAACCCAAAACCGTGGATCAAACCAAACGCCAGCGTCGTCAGATACAAATAAGGAATATCCTTGCCGCGCCGATACAAGTTTTCAATCGCAACGTACGCTATCGAAAGCGCGATCAACGGCTCAATAATCGTGTCCGGCAACGTAAACCAGTCCAGCGCGCTCAAACTCAACGTAATAGAATGCCCGACCGTAAACGCCGTGATCACCACCAACAGCCGCCGAAAACTGGTCGCTGCAAACAACAAGCAAACCACAAACAATACGTGGTCAAAACCTATCAAAATATGCAGCAACCCCTGCCACAAATACCGCACAAACACGCTGCCCAGGCTCGCTATTGCACCACTTTCCGCACTGTGGGCTGCGCCAGACTTCGCCTCCCCGAGCTGCATCGTATAGGTCGGAAACTGGCTATCAAAAACCGTCGTAAATACTTCCTCACCCAACTGAATCCGCCCGAAATGGCGATAACCACCGACCGCGGTCAGCATCACGTTATTTTCTAGCTGCAATTCACCCAACGCTTCTGCGCACCGCACGACCTTCATAAAACTCACGCGCTCAGCCAGCGACTCCAGCATCACAAGGTTTTCTTCAATCGTTTCGCACTTCTGCCCGTTATTTCGCACCGTCAGATCTGCGCTGAGCGCAGCCACAATCTTATCTTGAACCGCCAGCAACTGACTGGCCTGCGGCGTTTCACTTTCGGCAATCACCCCGAGATCGTGCGCCAGATCGCGTGCAGGAACCGATATAAACTGGTCAATTTCACCCGTTTCCGGCTTCACATGCACCACCAACGTACTCGAAGCGGTTTGATGCGCCTGCGCCGTCGAGATTTCGAATGCACCCTTACCCGCAACCAACGTCAGACCGAAAACCGTCAAAAACCCCAAAAGTACCGTCAAAAACGCGATTGCTTTGCGCATAAAAACTCTAAAATAATGGATAAAAACAAGTCTTACTGAAAACCACGACGAAACAAATACACCGTCCCGTCTTCGCAGGCAGCGGTAAGCATGCGTTCCGACAACCGGACCTCCTGGATAGCAACGGGCAACAAAATTTCCTGCCCCGGCTTCTTCGCGTCCGCCTCGTACACAAACACCCGCCCATCCCCGCCGGCCGTCACCATCGCACCGTCCGCGCGAAACGCAACGCTGCGCGCCTGCCCCAGGTGCCCGACCAGACTCGTTGGCCGCGTGCTTCCCTCGCGCATCGTATACACTGCGCCACTTTCCGCGACCCAGCTTACCTGACCACCCAGGCTATCCACCCCCAACAACGGCGTTGCCAGATCGATCTGATCGATCAGCGCACCGTGCATATCCCAGAAGTTCACGCGCCCGTCCTGCCCCACCGTCACCGGTCCGCGCGCCCCAAACGTCACACCCGTTACCCCACCCGTATGGCCCTGGAAAACCCGCAGACAATCGCCCGAGCGCATGCACCACAAACGCGACGTCGTATCGTGGCTGCCCGTCAAAAGCAGTCGTTCACTCGGATGCATCGCAGCGCTCGTCAGTCGGCCGCGGTGCCCATGCAACGAACAATATTGCGCAAGCCCCGGCCGCCCGAGCATTGCGCGCGGCAACAACCACAGATGAATCTGGTGATCTTCGCCCAGCGCATACGCGACGCGGCCACCGGCCAAAAAACCGACGCCATCCGCAGACTCTCCCGATGGCAAACTAAAGCGATGTTCAAGATGCCCGCGGCTATGCCAGATACACACGTCCGCGCCCGCGCCACCCGTGATAATTTTATCTTCCTGCAGCGCCAATCCCACACATACCGCACCACGCCCCTGCGTCTGGATCTGCAAAAACGGCTGGTAATCTGTATCCACAGGCGCAGCCCGGCGCTTCAAGATCCCCATCCCCGGCGCATTCCAGGCCACATCGCCCAAAATCTCCAGCAAATCCGCCTCGATTACCTGACTTTTGGACGATTGCCCCAGCGGCTCCGCAAAATCCGTCTCCGGAACACTCAGATCTTCGTCAAGATGATGCGCATCAAGCTCGCGCGTACGAACTTCGTTTTCCCGAACACTTTTCTGCGCACTCCCCATCCCCGGCGCCAGGCGCGTGGTCGACGCAAACGACGGTTCATCCGCAATGAAAAACCCGGGCAAGCTAAACAAACCCGAATCCTCCATCGCAGCGCCCTTCGCCACAACCTGCGCTATGTGGGACAGATCGGGTTGATCCGAAAGCATCGGGAAATCGAGTCGATCCGCCCCAACACCTTCCAACACACGCTCATTTTGCACATGCTTGCGATCAACCCGGTAAACTTCGGCCGGCGAAAGAGCTTCGAAAATTGACTGAAACTTTTCCCGCGTCAGCACTTCCGGCGGCGCATCTTCCTTCAGCGAGCTGTACAAAACATCCGACGTCGAACCGATCAATGATGCGCCATCGCTCCATAACGGTGTCGAAATCGGCGTCAGAAACATCGGATCTGACTCCTCAGACTCCGAAAACGCATCGAGAATCAACCCGATTACATCCACAACCAGATCATCATCCGACATCTGGACTTCGACTTCGGAAACCTCTGGCTTTTCAGCTGCCGCCAGAAACTCAACCAGAGAATCCTCGTCAAAACCGGGAACGTCCCCGTACAAACTCGGCCCCAATATCTCGAGCAGACGCCACTCCTCCGTCGACCAGATCGACACGCTATGATCACTGGTCACACTCGCCACCAGCCCATCGCTCAACAACACCAGATTGCCCACCCAGTCGCGGTGACCAACCAACACATCGAGCGAGCGAAAATTCTTCCAGTCCCACACGGCAATCGTCTGATCGTAGCTCGCTGACAACAAAAACTCACTGTCCGGCACAAACAAAACCTTGACCGCATAGTCCCGATGTTGTTGAAAAAGATGACGTAGCACCAATGAATTCGTATCGAATACACCGACCGAATGATCCCAGCACGCCGTCGCCAGCACAGTGTCGTCGGGTGAAAACGCAATATCACTGACCCAACCATCGTGCACAAAACTCGTCAGATACGCCGATGCAGTTCCAAAGTAGCCTGCACTCAATTTCCAACAATACAGACCGTTATCCATGCAACCGGCTGCGATCTTGGTGCCGTCGTGCGAAAAACTCAGCGCCAGCGGCCAGCCCTGACAACCCTCCAGCGTCTGCAAGTGCGTCAGGCTCTGCGTCGCAACCGTCGCAGCATCGACACCCGGATCTTCCATCCGAAAGGCGTCACCAATCGCCGCAAACGCCCCGACCAGCGCGCTGCGAGGCATCTTCCACAGCTGAATCAAGCGATCGCGCGCACCGGACGCTATCCGGTCGCCATCAAATGCCAGTGAAATTACCGCTTCAACATGTGCATGCCCCAGTGAAACCACCGGACTTGCACCTGCCTTCGACGGCGCATCGAGCACAAAAACACGTCCGCGATCTCCACCAATCGCCACGCGCCAACCCGCGCCGGCTTTCGCCGCGCGCACCTCAAAGGCAGTAACCGTCGTCTGCAAATCCAGCGTCCAAACCGGGTCTTGCGCAAACTCGCCACACGCCCAGTCCACGCGCCAGGCAATCACCTTTCCAGAAGAATGCACACCCACAAGCGTCGATTCGTCCTGGAAAAACAACCCCTTCAAACTATCATTTCTCAGATGAAACTGGACCGTCGGCAATCGACCCGCACGTGGCCGGCGAATTTCTTCGCAACCCGCACTTATTGCGCTATCCTCCAATTTCCACAGGCTGATCGTATGAGATCCGCCCGCGAGCGCAAACGCATGGGTCAATTCATGATAGGCGTGGATAGGACGTTGCAACATCGTTTGTCCGGTGTACGAATGGTCCGGGGAGGGATGCCCGCATGCCAAGCATTTGGTCCAATACTTTGTAACAAGGTTCAGGCGTTTGGTAAACCGCAACCCTTGGCACAAAAACAGCGTACGCTCAAATTCAAGATCTTTCATCGCCTGACACGCGCAAGCCTGTTAGTCGCGGCAACTATTCACTGCAAATTCCACCGCCCCAAATAATCATGCCGATAAGTACAACTCCAGACGCAGAACTTGCGCAGCGCGCCGTCGCGTTCATGAAACAAGAAATGGCCATCACCAGCGGCCACGACCTGATGCACATCGAACGCGTCCGCAACCACGCACGCAACATCGCCCGCATCGAAGGCGGAGATCTGCTCGTGATCGATCTGGCCGCCATCCTTCACGATCTGGTCAATCTGCCCAAAAACCACCCGCAACGAAAAGAAGCCTCCACCCTGTCCGCCCCAAAAGCCGCCGCATGGCTCAAAGATCAGCTCGAACCAGCGCGCATCGAACGCGTCTACGATGCAATCCGCTGCCACTCGTTTTCGGCCGGATTCACACCCCAATACTTGGAAGGCAAGATCGTATCCGACGCCGACAGCCTGGACGGACTCGGCGCCATCGGCATCGCCCGCGTATTTGAAACCGGCGGAAGCCTCGGCACCGCCACCTTTTCACCCCACGATCCCTTTTGCAAAAACCGGACTCCCGACGACAAGCAATTTACCGTCGACCACTTCTATACCAAGCTACTCCTGCTCAAAGATCGCTTCCACACCCCGGAAGGAAAAAGATTGGCCGAAGATAGAACCGCCTACATGCAAGACTTTTTGGCCCGACTTCAGCAAGAAATCGAACTAGAACACACATCGCTGGATGGAGTTTATTGAATGTCAGTTGCCCCCAAAATTGCCCTCGTTTTATCCGGCGGCGGCGCACGCGGCGCCTACGAAGCCGGCGCTTTGCGCTACATTTTCGAAGATGTTGCCAAAGACCTTGGCCGCCCGATCCGGTTTTCGACCGTCAGCGGCACCAGTGTGGGCGCACTGAACGCAGCATGGGTCGCCGCAACCATCGACGACCCCACCCGCTGCGCCCAACGCCTGTGGTATTTATGGCGCACACTGCAATTCTCCAAAGTCGTCAATGTCTCGTATCAGGATGTCTGGCGAGCGTTTCGGAGGGCGTTTGGGGAGGATGAGGACCGTAAGAAGATTGCGAAAGCGTTGCCTCGACCCTTCGCAAAAATCGTCAAACCCAAAGCCACACATCGCGAAGGCGGCTTTCTCAAGACCACGTTTTTCGATCATCTGGTTCGCAACGAAATCCCCTTCGCAAACATCCGCCGCAACATCGACCGCGGCCTGCTCGACGCAATATCCGTATCCACAACCGACATCGTAACGGGTCGCACCACGATCTTCATCGATTCTAAAACCGGGGTAATACCGCCCTGGACCCGTGACTTTCGCCGCGTCGCCATTTCCGGCCCCCTGACGCCCGAAAAAGTACTCGCCAGCGCCGCGATTCCCCTTGTGTTCCCGGCCGTAAAAATCGGAAACCACTGGTATTGCGACGGCGGAATCCGCCAGAACACACCGATTGCCCCCGCCCTGCGCATGGGCGCCGACAAAATCCTCGTGCTCTCGCTCCAGACCAAATCCGTGATGCCCCCGATTTCGCTCTCCGAAGACGCGCCCACGAACGCCCACACCGACACTTCCGAAAACGTCCCACACCCCAACATCACCTTCATGCTCGGCAAGCTCCTCGACGCAATTTTGCTCGATCCACTCGACTACGATCTGGCCGTCCTTGCCCGCGTCAACGCACTGCTCCGCCACGGCGAAGAAGCCTACGACGACCCAGATTTCATGCATAAACTCAACGTCGTCATCACAAAACACCGCGGCCAGGGCTACCGCTACGTCGATCACTTACTGCTGCGCTCAAGCCAGGACCTTGGCCGCATCGCCTCCGACGTCGCCGCCGATCAACCCAAATCCTTCTGGGGCTCCCCACTTTTGCAACGTCTTGGCCATCACGCGATCGACAACGAAGGCTACCGCGAAAGCGATCTTCTCAGTTATTTGCTCTTCGATGGCGAATACACCAGCAAACTCCTCGATCTCGGCTACGAAGACGCCCGCGAACGCCACGACGAACTCGTCGAGTTTTTCCGCTAATTCACCAACCGCGACACAATTCATTTTCAATAAGCTCACATAAAACCCCAA
>JBEBSM010000231.1:0-6532 GCA_040394315.1 Lujinxingia vulgaris | reverse complement strand
TTACCGGACTGGCCATGCGATCTCGCATCCAGATGGCCGGTATTCCAGTCGGCACCATCGAAGATATCCGTCTGGTCGGTAGCCGTGCGCGCGTTGAAATCGTGGTTCGCGACGATATTGCCATGCACAAAGGCGTCGGCAAAACCGATGGCCTGCAATTTAAAAACGGTGCAACCATCGCCAAACGTCAGGCAAGTCTGATCGGCGATTATTACCTCGAAATCACGCCCGGAACCGATGGCGAAGTGCTCCAAACGGGCGACGAAATTCACAACGTAATTGTCGCCGTCGGCCCCGAAGAACTTTTCGACCGCTTAAACGACATCACACGCGACATTCAAGCAGTTACCAGCTCGCTCGCCACGGTGTTCGGCAGCGAGGATGCGCAAAAATCTGTCCAGCAAATGATGGACGATATGCAAAACATCCTGGCGACCGTCAATCTCCTCATCGAAACCAACAGCCCGAAGCTTGATCAGGTTGTCACCGACGCCGCCAATATCAGCCGTGAAATCGCAACGCTAACCCAGCGAAGCTCCGATTCCCTCGACATTATTCTTCGCGATACCGAAGCCATTGTTCAGGAAGTCCGCTTTGTAATCGGTCAGTCCACCAGCGACGTGCAGGCAGGTCTGGGAACCCTCCAGGGAACGCTCGGCCGACTCCAACGCACACTGGATTCCCTCAACTACAGCCTTCAGAACGTCCAGGACATCACCGAAAAAATCAACGAAGGCGAAGGCACGCTCGGCGAGTTGGTTAACAATCCGGCTATCGCTCTGCGAACCGAACAGATTCTGGATGATGCCGGTGATTTTATCGGTCGCGTCTCAAGACTGCGCACCATTGTTGAGCTTCGAAGCGAATACCACGCCGACGCCAATCAGCTTAAAAACGTGTTCGGACTTCGTCTCCAACCGGCGGAAGGAAAATACTATCAATTCGAGTTTGTCGACGACTTCCGCGGCAAAACTAAAACGCAAATTGAGAGTTTTCATACCACCGACGCATCGTCCGAAGACCCGGTTTTCCAGGAAACCCGCGTAACCACCACCGATGAATTCAAAATCAGCCTTCTACTCGCCCGGGGCTACCGCTTCAACGACTCCTTGATGCTAACCGGTCGCGTCGGTATCATGGAAAGCTCCGGTGGATTCGGTCTGCAGCTAGGACTTTTTCCCGAAAGCAAACTTGAATTCCAGGCAGATCTCTTCAACTTCGGCCAGGCTCCAAACCCCAGACTTCGAACCTTTGCGGCTTACCAATTCTTAGGATTCGCCTTTCTTTCAGCCGGTATCGACGACGCCATCAATGCCGATCGACGCGACTACTTCCTCGGCGCCGGTATTCGCTTCAATGACGAAGATCTTAAATCCTTGCTGACAACCACCGGCGTACCTTCGCTCTAAACATCCGGTCGACACGTGAGCACGGAAACTTTTTCAACGAGTAACACCGATGAAAACCCGTGCAACAACCTGTATTACTTCAAGAAAGTGGCTGCTCGCGACGACACTCGTTGTCGTCGGCAGCGCACTGGCTGCCGGTAACGCCCTCTCGCAACAATCCAATCGCAACGGCGTTGTGCTTCATGAGTACTTCGATCCGTCGCTGCAAATCGCACCGCGCGCCGTCGGCCAACCCGCTCTACAAAACGCGCAGCCCCCGCAAGCACACACAAACTCGCCAAATTTGGCCGGCCAGCCTCCCGCCCTCAGTCTGGAAGTCAACGACCAGGAACCCATCTTCACCGACGATGGTCCGCTCTTTGATGCACAACTCAAACAGCCCAACGGACCACTCGATCCACGCGCCAGCGCAAACCAACTCGACGATCTCACCGATCATGTCGATCCGCTTCAATACTTCCCGCAATTTGACCCGAGTGTTTTACCCTACAAACGCCAGGTCGCACAAAACCACGTCACCCGCACGCCCGACGGCGCTTACCTCATCGAACTCGTCAGCAAGTCATTTACGAGCGTCGATATCCCGCCCAATACACCGCTCACCGGCGCGGCAAACGAGGACACATTCTGGGGATCTTTTCTGATCCGAACCGAAGCCGGGCAACTGCACCCGATTCCCAGCGTAGCTCCCGAACAACGCGTTCTCCAACGCAACAGCGAGCCGGCCACGCAACTAACGATCGTGCGCGATCAGGCCGATAACTATTACGTTCAGACCGATTATACAGGCCTCGTCCGCGTCAATTTACAGCTCGCTGTGCCACGATTTTACTTCGACGGCCAACTGCAAACCGGTGTGCGTTGGACCGATTTCCCCACTGCCATCCGCCCCACCGTCGCCCCCGAAATCCGCGCAGTCGCCAACCGCGTACTTAGCCAACTCGCTATCAACAACCGCACGATGTCCCCACACGACGCGCTGATGCGCCTGGTCGAGCACTTTCGCGACTTCGAAAGCCGCGCACTCGATCCCTCAGCCCGCACCAATGACATGTTCGAAACCATCGCACTCGGCAAAGCCGGCGTCTGCCGCCACCGCAGCCACGCTTTCCTCATCGCCGCACACACGCTCGGCATTCCCACACGTTTTATCTACAACGAAACCCACGCATTCGTAGAAATCTACTGGCCCGGCCAGGGATGGCGACGCATCGACCTTGGTGGCGCAGCCGAAGACGTCGAAATCCACGACAACGGAAATCGCACACTCCACGACGGCACCGTCAACGATCCGCTTCCCCAACCACCCGCCTATATCTCCGAGCGCGAACGCATTCTCGGTCACTCGCCCGACGCCCAGGACTCCCGGCCGACAAAAACCCCCGAACCAACCAGAGACGTCGCTGACGAAACAGCCACCGTCTCCCAAACCACTCAGGAGCCACCTGCTTCTCAACAACCTGCCTCTCAACAACCAGCTTCTCAACAACCAGCAAGTGCCACCGCAGTTTCCCAAAACGCTCCAGATGCGCAGCAAGAATCACAAGAAGCGCCCGCCCCAAAACCCGTCCGTGACCAACGACTCCCAACCCTGATTGAAATCACATCCGCCAACACACAAGTCCTTCGCGGTCAGGCCATCTCTCTCCACGGCCGACTCACCACCCAGCGCGGCGAACCACTCGCCAATCAATCCGTCAAAATCATGCTCGGCCCGAGCGGCGCCACCGCACTACAATCCGCAACCGTCCTCGGAACCGCTAAAACCAACGCCGACGGTCGCTTCGAGACACAGTTTCCAATCCCCCCCAACCTGTCTATCGGACGTTGGACGCTCACCGCGGTATTCGACGGCAGCACCCACCTGCGCCCTGCCACCAGCACGCCATAACGAGTCGACTCCCGTCTCTTCATCTGGCACTGGAGTGCCTCCGCACGGTCCCGCGCGCTCATGTAGCAGCACTGGAGTGCCTCCGCACGGCCCCGCGCGCTCATGTGGCAGCACTGGAGTGCCTCCGCACGGCCCCGCGCGCTCATGTGGCAGCACTCTGTGCCTCCGCACACTCCCCAGATTTCAATTCAGAAAAATCAGAAAAGTCAGAATCTAAAAAGATCAATCCAGCATGAACAAAAGCGTCGCTTTCACGCTCGTCCAGCTTCGATTGTCGTTCGCAGGCGTGCGAATCGCTCGGACGCGCTCCAAAATACAACTGGAAACGTCCTCCATTTGAAGCGTATCCAGCAGAGTTTCCGCCGCCGGATTGCTGCGGCCGGCCGCCGGCATCCGCAACACGAAAGCGCCCTGCAACCGACCGTTTCGTGCCAACCCGCGTTGATAACAAGGATAAACCGCAGCCTCGATCGCGCTGCGCCACCAGGAATCAAGCGCTCCTTCCGTGGTTTCGACGTTTGGAAGGTTGCTTTCGATGGCTGCCGTCGCGGTTGCAACCGAAACCGGCGAACTTGCGCCCGTCCATACCAACGACGTTACTTCCACGCGAGGAATCGATGCGGTCGCCTGGCCATCCACCTGGGAAGCCTTGCGCAGATACGTGCGATGACCGAGCGCGCTATGAAACGTCGACAGATCTTTGCCGTTCGCATCGACAAGCGTTGCATACAATAAATCTGCCAGGACAACCTGACGCTGCGAATCACCGGCAGTCACACCAACGTCACCGACTTCCGTCTGGATGGCGTCGACCTTCGGTGCCTCACAAAAAGCCTTTTCATAATCGTCGTGGGCGTTGAGCATGAAACCAATTTTAAGCCCGGCCCCTCCCATCCGAACGCGCGCCGTCCAATCACTGGCCGATTTCTCGGCGAGTTCAAAATGAAGCGCGCAACCTTCGCGGAAACGTAGGAAATGTGACCCCGAAAACAGTGGATAATCCCGGAAACCGCTGACCGACAACAGCCCCGTAATGTGGTCGTAACCAATCAAGGCAATTTGTTCGGCCGAAATGGTAACTTCCATGACTTTTTGCGCCATCGTGCGCCGCGCCGACTGATATTCATGACTACGGCTGCCGCTGTCGCCCGTGGAACCGACTTGCGACGCATCCGTAAACTTCGGATCGCTATACCGACAAATCTCGTCAATATCGTCCGGCCCTTTAAGCGGCTGAACAGCTTTCGCGGGACACACACTGCCAACAACAACCGCGAACATCGCGATGGTTGCCGGTAAAAAACGAAACCAATTCATACGTATTTGCCTACATTGCAGGTCATTAATGCCGCAATTTCACAACAGAATCAGACTCAAAACCTTGCCCTGTTGTCTGCGACACTAATAAGAACCACGCGCGCTTTGATTATTTCATCACAACAACCGATTGCACTGCGAATTGCGGTTCCCACACGTCGCACGCACCCAAAAATGACACACAACGACGTCCCTTCACGCCCTACAACAACTCTTCAATGATGTGTTTCACTTCCGGGCGAGTCCAATCGTACTCGCCAACGAATCGCGCGACGATTCTGCCGGTTCGATCAATGATGAATGTCTCCGGAATCAGCTCGGTTCCGTACGCGCGCGATGTTTTCAAATCCGAATCCAGCAAAACCGTCATCGCACTGTGCTGTCCGGGCAAAAACTCACGCATAAACCCTTCGGCGTCGGCCATTTCAGCGTCCAGACTGATCGCCAGCATCACCATTCCCTGCCCGTTGTACTGCCGCACAAGGTTTTCCATGCTCGGCATCTCACGACGACACGGCTCGCAAAAACTCGCCCAGAAGTTCAGGAAAATCACCTGCCCCCGGTAATCATTGAGCGTACGCGTCTGCCCGATGCGGTCGGGCAACGAAAACGATGGCGCCGGGCGGTCCACCCACTGGCCACCCAGCGAATTTACTGCATCCACCAGATTGCGCTCGCCTTGACCGCCCCAGGGGATGGCCAACATCGCCGCAAAAACAAAAACCGTCACACCGATCAATACACGTTGTATCAAAACTACACTCCCTGACTTGCAAAAATCTCATCACATTCGTCGATGTCCGACGTGCTCGTTTACCAGCTATTTCTCAACGTCCGTACACAACGAAACACCGCTTCGCCGTCGGACTGAGAAGCGCTTTGCGCCGCTTCATATTCCGCCGCATGGTGCTGCTCAAGCCGGGCTTTCAATTCGGCATCCTGAAAACGCAAAAACGGATTGTACAACCGCTCACGCCCGAGCGTTGTGAACGTCGGCTTACCATTCTCTTGTCCCAATTCGGCCTCGGCCAAAACCAGCCGCGCTTCGGCGTTATCTGGCTCCAACATCAAAGCAAATTCGGCGTTACGAAGCGCGTAATCATGCCCTGGATAAAAGGCCGTCGCGTCGGGAAGTGCGCTCAAGACGTCGCGAAAGGTCGTAAACAATACGCCCGCGTCGCCACCCGCGCGGCAGTGTCCGCAGCCGCCCACAAACAGGGTATCGCCGCTAAACAAATGCCCATCGGCATACAAACTGATGTGCCCGGCGGTGTGCCCCGGCGTATCAAGTACGTCGAATTTGAGTTTACCGACGACAAAAACGCTTCCACCCGCCAATCGTTGCTCAACACCACGAACGCCGGCCGAGGCCATCTGTCGGTCGATGATATCTGCGTCGTTTTCGCCCGCAACCAGTTGAGCGTTTGGAAACGCACGCAATACTTCACCGTTTCCAGCGATGTGATCGTAATGATGGTGCGTATTCACAACATATTTGAGCTGGTAACCGCCGTCTTGAACGTGCGCAATCGCCGTTTCCGCATCAATCGGATCGATCAACGCCGCCGCGCCCTCGTCGTCCGACACCAGATAAAAATAATTATCGCTGATCCGACTTTTTATACTTTCTACTTTCATCCGCAGCTCCTCGCTCAAAAACGCTGTTTCGCCAGCCAGAACTCTATGGTTCACGCACGCTCTATCGCACACGGCTCATGCAATCGACAACCTCGACGCACAAGCTCATCGAGCAGCCGAGTCTTTTGAATCTCGGTTAAATCGGACGTTCGTACGATTACCCGACCCGGCGGACGCAACGCCTCGATTTGCATCAGCCATCCAGCAACCTCGCGCACACTGTACGGCGCGTGCCCAAGTCCAGAACATATCCACGCATCAACCGGCAACTGCTTCA
>JBEBSM010000230.1:0-6576 GCA_040394315.1 Lujinxingia vulgaris | reverse complement strand
AAGAGTTTTCTAAAAGAGTTCTGTTACCGGGCCTATCAGAAGTGGAAAAGCAGCGAAATACGAGTGAAAAACGGGAGAGGATCCTGGAAGGTGCCTTGCGCGCATTTGCTCAAAAAGGCTTCTACAATACAAAAGTATCCGAGATCGCCTCGGCCGCAGGCGTGGCTGATGGAACGATCTATTTGTATTTTAAGAATAAAGACGACCTGCTGATTTCGCTTTTCGAAGACCGGATGGAATGGGTAATTGAGCGACTGGAAACTGAGCTGCGTGCAGTCAAGGGCAGCCCCGTCGACCAGCTTCGCGCTTTTGTAAATCTGCACTTTATGCTGGCGGTCGAAAACCGCGATCTGGCCGAATTCATTACGGTTGAGCTTCGGCAGAGTGCAAAGTTTGTCAAAGAGTATAAAAACCCTAAGTTCGCCGACTATCTTCGGATTTTGCAGGGATTGATCGAGCAAGGCCAGGAGCAAGGATTGATTCGCGCCGATCTCGATAGCAAAATCATCAGTCGTGCAATTTTCGGTGCACTGGATGAAGTTCTGTTGCAACTTACGTTGTCGCGTCAGGCACCAACCGACGTGCATGAAGAATCTACACAAATATCGGCAATTCTTATCGATGGGTTAATTACCCGAGATTGATTAACTGAAGTCAGCAACACACGCGTTGTTGACCACATTTTTCCGCTGGAGGAATATCGTGAAGATCCTCACTACTGTTAAACGGGTCACAGATCCGGATGCAAAAATTAAAATCAAGCCAGACCAGACCGGTATCATCACCGATGGTGTTGAATATCGCATGAACTCGTTTGATGAGTATGGCGTCGAAGCCGCAATCGCTCTGAAAGAAGCGCATGGCGGCGAAGTTGTCGTTGTGTCGGTCGGACCAAACGCAGCGACCAAAGAAATTCGTACCGCACTTGCAATGGGCGCGGATCGCGGAATTTTGGTGGAAGCCGACGGCGAACTCGACAGCGATGCAGTTGCTCGCGTGTTGGCTGAAGTTGTGCGACGTGAAAATCCGGACATCATCGTGATCGGAAAGCAAGCTGTCGACAGTGACCGCAACCAGACCGGCCAGCTTCTGGCATCGTATCTCGATATGCCGCAGGCAACGTTTGCGTACAGCCTGGATGTTGCCGATGGTTGGGCTACGGTAGGTCGCGAAGTTGACGGAGGAACGAGCACCAAGCGTGTGAAGCTGCCCGCCATCGTGACTGCTGATCTGCGCTTGAACGAACCTCGCTACGCAAGTCTGCCAGGAATCATGAAAGCCAAGCGTAAGCCTCTGGAAACACTGAGCCCTGCAGATCTGGGCGTCGATATCGCCTCGAAAGTTCGGACGCTGAAATACGAAGCTCCCGAAGAGCGCGCTGCCGGTGAAATTGTGGCCAGTGTGGACGTTCTCATCGATCGACTTCGGAACAAGTCCAAGGTCATCTGAGTTCGGCCGTTCTTCGATAAAATATTGCGATTTACGATCGATACGATCTAATTACATCAGGAGTGATCATGGCAAATGTACTCGTTGTTGCCGAACATCTCGAAGGAAAACTGCGCAAGATAACCTTGCCGACCATCACCTTTGCACAACAAGCAGCTGCTCTCACCGGCGGTCAGGTTTATGTAGTCGTTCTGGGCGCCAATGTACCCGCAGTCGCCGAAGAAGTTTCCCGCTACGGCGTAGCCAAAGTGCTCAACGCCAACTCGCCAGTTTTTGAAAACTACCTTGCTGAAAGCTACGCTCCGGCAATTGTGAAGGCCGCTAAAGAAGTGGGCGCCACCATTGTATGCGGATCCGCCAGCACAACCGGCAAGGACGTTTTGCCACGCGTTGCTGCAAAGCTCGATGCCGGTATGGTCAGCGATGCGATTTCGGTTTCCAATGACGGCGGACTTCGTTATCGCCGTCCGTTGTGGGCCGGAAACGTTCTGACAACGGTTGAAGTCACCACGCCGATTCATGTCATCAGCGTACGTACCAGTGATTTCGAGCTGCCGGCTGAAGCCGTAGCTGCACCGGTCGAAAACTTCGATGCCGGTGTAACCGCAGACGATAACGTTCAGTTTGTTAGCTTTGAGCAGGTAAAGAGCGAGCGTCCCGAGCTGACCGATGCAAACGTCGTCGTAGCTGGTGGTCGTGGTCTGAAATCTGGAGCTAACTTTCAGATGGTCATGGACCTTGCCGATACGCTTAATGGCGCTGTCGGAGCAACGCGTGCCGCTGTTGATAGCGGTTATGCACCCAACGACTGGCAGATTGGCCAGACCGGAAAGGTTGTTGCACCCGACCTGTACTTCGCCGTTGCGATTTCTGGAGCTATCCAGCATCTCGCCGGTATGAAGGGTTCCAAGACCATCGTTGCAATCAATACCAACCCGGAAGCACCGATTTTTCAGGTTGCTGACTACGGTCTGGTTGGCGATGCGTTCCAGCTGGTTCCTGAGCTTACCGAAAAACTCAAGCAAATCGTTTGAGATTGGTAGCTAATCTGTAAAGCGTTTCAAAATGCATTAAAAAGCGAGGTATTCGGCCGTAAAGGTCGGATACCTCGCTTTTTTTGTGTCTTTGTTGTTGGCTGCACTTGTAAAGAGTTTCGACTTTTTGTAAAATAGCGTCAAACATTTGGACACCCGTAAAAATTTGGTTGGATCTGAACTTATTTCGTGTTTGCAGAACGACGTCGGATATTGTTTGTTGTCGGTCTTTATGCCCCTCAAGATCGATAACAATTGTTTGGTTGATCGGGGCAAAAGAAAAGCCATGATATCGCATTCAATGAGTTCGTCGGACTTTCTTGCTCGCAATACAACATCACAGCCCTGGGGCGAGGAAATCTGGCGCGAGGATGAGAGCTGGTTTACGCTGGCTCAGCTTTTGTGGGTAAAACTCTTCGGCTCCTCGATGAGCTACGGGCAGCTTCATTATGTGATGTCAGCTCCCATTTGGACGTCACCCGCCTCGCAATCCAATGTAGAAAAACAAAACAGGGTATCCGCAAACCAGACTCGTTCCAGAACTTACGAAATGGAATTGGTCATGGACTCCATGCGCGGCGTCTTGCTCATCAGCGAGGTCTACGGACAGCCCGGAGATTCGGTATGGCAACCGGAGAAAATTTACGGACGCCTGTTAGATCTTGGTTCCGTACTCGTGGAATTCTTCCAGCGTGAATTGTTCGGCGATAAAGCACTCTTGTTTAGCCCGGGACACGTACTCATTTTGCGTGATGTGGAGCGAAATCAATTGTCGCTGGGCAACTCGCTCAATGGAGTGAACACCGTTACGCGCGATGAATTGGGCGCAATCAAAAGCCATCTTGATTACTTTATGGATGAGCACGCTCAAAACCTCGAAATTCCATTTCGCAGCCACGGTCATGTCGTAATCTCCACGTTGCGCAATATAGCGAACAATTCGCAGGGAGAAGTCGGCGGATTTCGCACGGCCGACGAGATCTACGAAGCGCCGCGTCTTCCGGCCTGGTTGCGCTAGATAGTTTCGTTCAATGCCGGCGAATAACCTTTAGAATGGCTTGACACACCCGTTTATAGAGCATTGTATTGCCTTATCATTGTGAACGGCGCGCTCTGTTGGTGCGCCGCGAAACACAGTAATTACTGAGGCATTTATGACCGCACTGTTTCCGCCGCTCAATCTGACCCAATGGATTGAAGAACATCGCCATCTGCTCAAACCGCCCGTGGGCAACAAGCAAATCTGGGAAAACCAGGACTTTATGGTTTTTGTAGTAGGCGGGCCCAACGCCCGAAAGGATTATCATATCAATTCTGGGGCCGAGTTTTTCTATCAAATTGAGGGAGAAATCGTGCTGAAAGTCGTTCAAGACGACGAATTTCAGGACATCAAAATTGGGCCCGGCGAGATTTTTCTGTTACCCGGTGGTGTTCCACATTCGCCACAACGGGGCGCAGATACGATCGGACTGGTGATCGAGCACAAGCGCCTGCTTGCAGAAGAAGACAGTCTCCGCTGGTATTGTGATGGCTGTGGCAGCGTCCTGCACGAGAGCTCGTTTCATTTGACGGATATTGTAGGACAACTTGGCGCAGCAATTCAGTCGTTCTGGGCGGATGACGCGCTGAGAACCTGTAATAGCTGCGGTCATTATTTAGAAAATCACTCTTCCTGAGTAGCAACAGCGCGGATTATGAAACTTACGGTAACGATTGATAAACAGATGTGGAATGTAGTCATTTCTGAGCCAATTGACCTGTCGATAGCGCTCGATTTTTACGGTCCACAACCGTCCGCTTTTTCACTCGCAGAAGCGTCGTCGGCACCCGTTTCGGCCGGTAGTTTTGTGGGCGATACGCGTCTCGGCGGTAGTGCAAACTGTGAAACCATTTCGCTGAATCCACATGCCAATGGCACGCATACCGAAGCTGTCGGCCATATATCGCTCGAGCGATACGCCGTGAGCGAAGCGCTTTGTGACAGTTTGATTCCAGCGACGGTGATTACCGTACAGCCAGAAGTTTTTGGCGACTCTTTCGAGTCTTATGATGGCGTAAGCTCGCAAGAAGACAGGGTGATTACGCGTCGGCAATTGAGCGATGCGCTGAAAAAACTCGGCCATTCCCCAGGTTTTATGGACGCCGTGATTGTGCGAACGCTGCCCAATGCGACAACGAAAATGCAGGCACACCATAGCGGTTCAAACCCCGTTTATTTTACCAATGATGCGATGAACTGGGTGCGCGAAGCGAATATTCGGCATGTACTTGTTGATATCCCATCGGTTGATCGTGAGGAGGACGGAGGCAAGTTAAGCAATCACCGGATTTTCTGGGATCTGGCGCAGGGACAAAGCATTGATCTGGCGAGAAAACATGCGACGATTACCGAAATGATTTATGTGCCGGAGCGCGTCGAGGACGGGGTCTATCTGCTGAATCTGCAGATTCCAAACTTTGTACTCGACGCCGCTCCTTCTCGGCCTGTTTTATTCAGGCTACAGCCCGAGAAAACAGCATTTAATAGCTGAGCATGAGCATCAACAGATGCTGGTTATCTTCGCTCACTGCACCGCGGCTGCCTTCAATGGCGAGTGGGAATTGTGAGCGGTAACGCTGGAAGCGATAACGCAGTCGCAAGGCCCAGCTTGCTTGACCAGGTGACCAGCCAAGCTCGGCACCTGCGCGGAAGCCGAAACTCTGTGCGTCGTTGGTTTGCGTAGACTGATTCATCCACAAAACCGGCAGTGCATAAAGCTCGGTGCCCAAAGATAGCCGGCGATTGTCAAACCATCGACGCGCCTGGATACCGATTTGTGGGCCGATATAGCGATGGCCCGTATAGGTTTTGTTCGGTTCAACGGTCAGACTGAGCGCCTGCATACCCAGTCCGAAGTGCATATCCCAATCCTCGCCAAAATTCCGTTTTAGCAAGAATTGTCCTGACACAAAGGCCATTGCAGTCGAGCGATTTGCCAGATCTTCGTGACCAAACCCGCCGATGGTCGAGCCGTATCCGGCATCTGCCTGAAGCCATAATTCGCCATCGAACCTTGAAAAACGGTGCAAGCGAAGTTCGCCGTCGACCATGCCGCCCATATAAAAAGGTGCATTGTGTTCGTAAGCGCTGCGATTGCCCTGCATTTTCATGGTCCGAATGCCGAGTAGCGGTCCAACGGAGATTCTGTAGCCTTTATCGGTTTTCGTACTTTCCTCGGGAGCCGCCGTTGAAGCGAGCTCCGGTGTTGCATCGGTAGTCGTGTTATCCGTCGGCGTTTCTGATGGTGCTGGCTCAACCTGCTCGCTTGGTTGCGGCGGCAATTCGTCGGCGGGTTCTTGTGTGTCAAATATGATTATTTCTGGCTTTTTAGAGGCTTTTGTATCGTCTTTTTTTGTTTTCTTAGAGTTCCGATTCTTTTTTGAAGATTTTATGGCTTCGGACTTCTGTGCTTTTGCGTCTTTTGCCGCTGCAACGCTCGGATTCACGACCAGAAACAATCCGATGATGCACAAGAATAGATGCACGCTGCTGCGCAGTAGTTTCGTAAAGGTACGACTTTTTTCTTTATTCATAGGGTGCCCCCGAGTTGATCCAGTCGCGAATCGCGTCGATTTTTTCCTGTTCAAGCGCTGGGAATGGCGCCGGTGGCATGCTTTCGTTTCGATCTGTGGTGATCAATCGCAGGTAGATTTCACTTAAAGTGGCATCACCAGGCTCGATGAGCATTTCACCGCTTTCCGCCACGATATGTTCCAGCGCATTACGCACCTGACTGTCGGTGGCATTCATTCCGCCCGATATCGCGAAATTTCCCTGTGCGGCCTGACCATGACAGCCAGACGTTCCACAGGAATTACGAAGTGTATCGGCGACAACCACAAAATCCGGATGATCTGCATTCGGGAGATCATCGGCATCTTCTTTGGGCACTTCGACATCGTCGGTTACAACAACGCCAGTGTCCCTATCTTCGGCAGTATCTGCTGCATCATTGGCTGCAATATCTTTATCCCACCAGGAATCCTCGTTCCAGGCTGCGTCGGATTCCTGTGAATGATTGACGTCCGACGATGAATCCTCCAGAAGTGGCTC
>JBEBSM010000229.1:0-6587 GCA_040394315.1 Lujinxingia vulgaris | reverse complement strand
ATCGTGCTTCTGATCGACGAGCGTCCCGAAGAAGTCACCGACATGCAGCGCTCGGTCAACGGCGAAGTCGTTTCCTCGACCTTCGACGAACCCGCCCAGCGTCACGTTCAGGTCGCTGAAATGGTCATCGAAAAAGCAAAACGTCTGGTCGAGCACAAGCGCGACGTCGTTATCCTTCTCGACTCCATCACCCGTCTTGCCCGCGCATACAACACCGTTGTTCCGCCATCCGGCAAAATCCTCTCCGGTGGTGTCGATTCCAACGCGCTTCACAAACCCAAGCGTTTCTTTGGTGCCGCACGTAACATCGAAGAAGGTGGAAGCCTCACCATTATCGCCACCGCGCTTATCGATACCGGTAGCCGCATGGACGAAGTTATCTTTGAAGAGTTCAAAGGTACCGGTAACAGCGAGCTTCACCTTGATCGCAAACTCATGGAAAAACGTATTTTCCCATGCCTGGACATCAACCGTTCCGGCACGCGAAAAGAAGAACTTCTCATGGCCGATCACCAGCTCAACCGCGTCTGGATCTTGCGCCAGCTCTTGCACCCACTCAACGTCGTCGATTCGATGGAGTTCTTGCTCGACAAGCTCGGTAAAACCGAAAACAACGAAGCATTCCTTGCCTCGATGAGTGGTTAATCCTCATGTTCGAAAAGCTCAAAGAAGTTGAGCAGCGCTACAACGAGCTCAACAGCCAACTCTCCGATCCACAGGTCATGGCCAATCCGGATGAATTTCGGAAAATCGCCAAAGAGCACGCGCACATCCAGGAGCTCGTTACCGTCTTCGCACGCTACAGCGAAGTCGGTAACGAGATCGAAGAAAACCGCGAAATGCTCAGCGATTCCGAAGAAGAAATCCGGCAAATGGCACGCGCCGAATCTGAACAGCTAAAAACCGAGCAAGAACAACTAGAACAACGCCTGCGGATGCTACTTGTCCCCAAAGATCCGCTCGACGAAAAGAACATCTACCTCGAAATCCGCGCCGGCACAGGCGGAGACGAGGCAGCCCTGTTCGCGGCAGATCTTTTCCGCATGTATTCACGCTACGCCGAACGTCAGGGCTGGCGCGTCGACATCTCTCGCCTCAACGAAACCGATCACGGCGGCATCAAGGAAGTCATCGCCCTGATCGAAGGCAACGACGTCTACAGCCACCTCAAATACGAAGCCGGCACACACCGCGTCCAGCGCGTTCCCGACACCGAAAGTCAGGGCCGCATCCACACGTCCGCCGTCACCGTCGCGATTTTGCCAGAAGCCGATGAACTCGACGTCGATTGTCAGGACAAAGACATCAAAATCGACGTTTACCGCGCAAGCGGCGCCGGCGGCCAGCACGTCAACACGACCGACTCCGCCGTTCGCGCGACCCACATCCCAACCGGCGTTGTCGTCACCTGTCAGGACGAAAAAAGTCAGCACAAAAACCGCGCCAAAGCCTTAAAAGAGCTGCGTGCACGACTTTTTGAGCGCGAGCGCGAGATCCAACACAAAGCCCAGGAAAGTGAACGACGCGATCAGGTCGGCAGCGGCGACAGATCTGAGCGCATCCGCACCTACAACTTTCCACAATCCCGCGTAACCGATCATCGCATCGGATTTACCACGCACCGACTCGACGATATTCTGGCCGGAAACGTCGACGAACTCATCAATCCCCTCCACACATTCTATCAGGCAGAACTCCTTCAGTCCTGATTTCCAACCTGTTTTCAATAACTTGCGGAATTATGCTTACCGCGATGCGTGATAATCTTCATAGATGATGTCGCGATCGCGGCCGGCACGCATTTTTTGTCCGGATACCCTTTCCCGACAATAACCATTGAAAACACAAGGATTTCCATGGACGCACTGAGACGAGAAGAGATTCTGGAATTGATTGATCAAGATGCGCAACCGACCATTTCGATCTACATGCCGATTGAGCATCAAAATCTGGTAAAAAAAGCCATCCGTTTGCAGTTCCGTGGCCTCGTCAGCCAGGCGGCCGCGCACTTAAAAAACAACGGCCACTACGACGAAGCGCTCTACACTCCCTTGCTCACCAGACTCAACGAAATCGTCGAAGATAGTGAGTTCTGGTACAACATGGACAAAGGACTGGCCGTTTTTATCGCACCAGGCTTTGAGCGCGTGTTCCGATTACCCACCGCCTTCAGTCCACTGGCCGTCGTCGCACCGAATTTTCACACGCGACCGCTCATGCAATATCTCTCCAAACCCCAGAAATACTGGATCGTTGGCCTCGGCCAAAACGACGTCAGCCTCTGGGAAGGCGACGCGTCCGGCGTTCGCCCGGTCGATCTCGAAACGCTTCCCGAAAACCTACAAGACGCACTGTTTCTCGACCTCGAAGGCGAGCGTGCAAATACAAGCTTTCGCGGCTCTGGCTCACGTTTTGGTAACAGTGGACGCGCCCAGAGCACACCGTCGCCAGCCTTCCAGAGCAGCGGCGGAAGTGGATCCAAGGAAGAACACAAAGCATGGATCCGCGAGTATTTCAGTCAGGTAGACGACGCCGTTATCGACTATTTACGCGGTAAACAAGGCCCGGTTGTACTCGCTGGCGTCGATTTTCTCCATCCCCTCTACCGCTCCATCACCAACCTCCCGAACCTCGCCACACGGGGCATCGACGGAAATATCCAGCACCTAAACCATGCCGAAGTTCATGAACGCGCATGGCCCATCATCGAAAATGAAATCGCCCAACAATTCAACGACGTACTCGCCATGTGGGAGCGTGCCTACGGCCTTGGAAACGCCGAAATGGACGTCGCAACCATCGCTCACCTCGTCCTGGAAGGACGCGTTCATCTCCTCATGATCGACGCCGGCCGCAATATCTGGGGTAAAATCGACTGGAACAGCGCCGCCATTACGTTACTCAACGACGACGAGCTCGCGGACGACTTAGAAGCCGTCGATCTACTCGACGATCTCGCTGAGCGCGTCATCGCACTGGGCGGCCAGGTTCGCGTTGTAGATAGCCACGATATGCCGTCCACCACCGGCGCCGCCGCGATTTTGCGAGGCAGTGAGCGCTACGAATCACTCCCGCCCGCATAACATTTTACGCGTGCGCGCCGCCGCCAACCAATAACTCGCACTCGCAATCGCGCTCCAAACCATGTAATTGTACTGAGTAATCTACAGCACTTCATCATGTGCAAGAAATTACTCAGATTCCAGGTTCAGGAGCTCTTTGAATGGCGAGTCAATTGGAGGATGCGCCGCGCCGCGCACGGTCCTCAACAAAACCTATTGACGTACCCCAGACATTGGTCGGCCGCGTACTCAACAACCGCTATCGGCTTGAACGCGTCCTGAACAGCGGCGGAATGGGTATTATCTTCGTCGCCACCCAGCTTGGCATCGGCAGACAAGTTGCGCTCAAAGTTCTCAAACCCACGCTGTCGGGAGATCCCGCGCTCATCAAGCGTTTCTCGCTCGAAGTGCAGCTCGTCGCCTCGCTTTCGCATCCAAACATCGTCACGCTCATCGATTCCGAACAAGACCCAACCGGTCTGACCTACCTGGTTATGGAATTGATCGACGGAATGACCTTTCGCGAAGCACTCAAACACACCCAGCTCACCCTTGCAGAAATCGTCGATGTACTGGCCCAGACCGCGAACGCGCTGATCGAAACGCACGCGCACGGAATCATCCACCGTGATCTGAAATTCGACAACATCATGATCTGCCGCATGCGCGATGGCCGCCTGCACGTCAAACTTCTCGATTTCGGCGTCGCAAAACTGCTTTCCGGCGACGGAAACCTCACACAGGTCGGACAGGTCGCCGGCACGCCCGGCATCATCGCGCCGGAACTCATCGACGGCGAACGTCCCACCGCCAAAAGCGATCTCTACAGCCTCGGTGTCCTGTTATTCACCGCCCTGACCGGACACGCACCGTTCAAAGCCGATAACGATCTCGAACTCATGCGCGCTCACAAAGAGCTCGATCTGCCGCACCTGGCCGAAATCGTCGGCCACTGCGTTCCCGAAGAACTCATCGAGCTCACCAACGAACTGCTCACCAAAAACCCGAAACACCGCCCGACCGACGCACATCGCGTTCGCTGTCGACTGGAAGTCATCAGAAAAGCCATCCTTGAAAACACACCCGATCCAACGCCCTACATCCCAACAGCCGGCGCCCAGCACACCTTTGACGATCCCTCCACCGATACCGACGTCGATCTGCTCGGCAACTACACCCGCCACGGCGCCGAGCCCAAAAAACAAGAATGGATCCGACGTTTTATCAAAGAGCCCATCATCGCGCCCATCACCGTCGTCATGGCGCTCAGCCTCGTCTTGATGGTCTTGCTCCTCATCATGATCTATTCACTTTACACACTTTTCATCCTGAAAACGCCCCTCTAACATGCCTCTTCTGAACGCAAAAAACCTGAGTTGGACACCTCCCGGCCGCAACAACACCAAACAGCCACTTTTCACAAACTTCAATCTACAGCTTTACCCCGGCGAATCACTGGCCGTTGAGGGAAGCTCCGGCAGCGGAAAATCCACACTTCTACGCTGCCTGTGCCTCTTAGAACCCGTTGTCGATGGCAAGATATTTTGGCGCGGCACCCCGGTCGGTGCACAAAACGTCCGCGCGTTCCGAAACCGCGCCGTTTACGTCCACCAGCGCCCCATCGCCATCGCCCCGCGCATCGACGAAAACCTTGAATACGCTCGCCAGGTCACCCAATCACTATTCCACGGCGAGATTGAACCGCTTTCCAGCGCCCAACAACGCACGCTGCTCGATCGCCTGGGACTGGCCGACATCGAAATCACCCGCAATTTCGATGACTTATCACTTGGCGAACAACAACGCGTCGCTCTGGTACGTTGCCTGACAACACAACCCGACATCTTGATGCTCGACGAACCCACTGCATCGCTTGACCCCAAAAACGCGGCGCGCGTCGAAGAACTCATCCATGAATATCTCACCGAAAAGCCCGACGAACGCGCCGCAATCTGGATAAGCCACCAACAAGACCAGCTCCAACGCGTGACCACACGTCGCATTTCGATGGCCCCATTTTCGGCAGCGAATTAAACCATGCCATACGTTCAATTAACGCCCTGGGATCTCTTACTTGCCTCGTTATTATTGATCATCCCGGCCGCGATCAGTATTTTCCTCAAACTCGGACTCGAAAAAAGTCTCTTAATCGCAACCATCCGCACCGTCGTACAGCTCTCGCTTCTTGGCCTGGTGCTCAACTGGGTATTCGCAGCAGATCGCTGGTATTTCGTCGTTCCGATGTTGCTCGTGATGTTCGTCGCAGCCTCACGCGCAGCCATTGGCCGCTCCAAATGGAGATTCCCAAACGCCTACCTGACCGCTTTTTTCTCACTCGTCCTCGCCAGCTCGCTCACGACCTTTGCAGTCACCGAAATCGTCATCAAAGTCGATCACTGGTACGAACCACGCTACGTAATCCCACTACTCGGCATGCTTTTGGGCAACGGCCTGACCGGCATCAGCCTGAGCCTGGATCGCCTCCTCTCCGATCTTGTGCGCGAACGCGGCGCCGTCGAAGCACGCCTGGCGCTCGGCGCATCGCTCTGGTCCGCGACCCTGCCCTGGGTGCGCGACGCGATCCGCAATGGCATGATCCCCATCATCAACTCCATGATGATCGTCGGCCTCGTCAGCCTGCCCGGCATGATGACCGGCCAGATTTTGGCCGGCGCCGACCCAATCCATGCCGTCGCTTACCAGATCTTGATTATGTTCATGATCGCCAGCGCCACCGCGCTCGGAATTATTTGCCTGTGCCTGACCGCGTTCAAACGAATTTCGCATCCAGAACACCGGATCTCGTGGGACAAAATCACGCGCGCCTGACCCGTTTTTCACTTCACCCAAGCAACGTGAAAAGCCATGCCCCCCAAAAGCCTGGTTTCACCTGCCACATCAAGCCCCCAACCCGGCCCCCCGGCCCGGCTGGGCATCCTCGCGTCCGGCAGCGGCTCCAATTTCGCCGCCATCCAACAAGCCATACTCGCCCAACAACTGAACGCCGAAATCCGCTGCGTTCTCTACAATATCGCAGATGCACACGTCGCCAAACGCGCACGCGCCCACAACATCCCCGCAATTTTTATCGATCACAAAGCCTACAAAACTCGCCTCGCCTTCGACACCGCACTCCTCCAACAATTGCTCCAACACGACATCGAATGGCTCCTGTTAGCCGGCTGGATGCGTCGCCTCACCACAACCTTCATCGACGCCTACCCCAACAAAATCCTCAATATCCACCCGAGCCTTTTACCAAGTTTCCCCGGCCTTCACGCGGTCGAGCAAGCACTGGCAGCCGGCGTGACCATCAGCGGATGCACCGTCCACATCGTCACCGCCGAACTGGATTCCGGCCCCATCCTGGCCCAGGCCGCCGTCCCCGTCTTGCGCGACGACACCACCCAGACCCTGCACGCCCGCATCCAACACCAGGAACACCATCTCTATCCCCACGCGCTCAATCTCGCGCTCAGTCGCCGGTATTTCCCTTATTAAGAGAAATACCCCCTAAAGTTAGGC
>JBEBSM010000228.1:0-6599 GCA_040394315.1 Lujinxingia vulgaris | reverse complement strand
GTCGGGTGATTTCGTAGAGTCCGCGGGTGATCATGCCGGCGGTGGCGTTGTGGCCTAGATCCATGCCGGTGAGCACGCCGGATGCGATTGCAATGACGTTTTTGACGGCACCGCCGACTTCGACGCCGATGACGTCGTTGGAGGTGTAGCAGCGGAAACGGTCGGTGCTGAATGTTTGTTGGACTTCGACGGCTAGCCGGTGATTGTAGGATGCGATGGTGACGGCGGTGGGCTTTTGTTCGGCAACTTCGCGGGCAAAACTGGGGCCGGAGAGATAGCAGAAAAACGGGTGAAAACGTGAGGGGAGGGTATCTTCCATGATGTCGGAGACGAGCATCAGAGTATCGTTTTCGACGCCTTTTGTGGCGCTGACGATGGGGACGCCTTCGGGCATTGCGGGTGCGGCTTCAGCGAGTACCTGGCGTAAGACGTGGCTTGGGGGCACGGAGACGATCATGTCTTTGCCGCGCACGCATTGTTGGATGTCGGAGGTCGCGCGCAGGTTTTTGGGCAGAGAAATATCGGGTAAATAGAGAATATTCTGGTGTTTTTCGTTGATCTGGGCGGTAACTTCGGGTTCAAACGCCCAGATTTCGACGTTGTTGCCTTTGTCAGCGAGAGTTTTTGCGAGGGCTGTTCCCCATGCGCCAGCGCCAATTACACCGATATTCATAATCATCCTGTGATAGTTTGGATATGTTTAGGTGATGCAGTCTGCCTTCAAATCTTGTGAATGCGCCGACGGAGCGTGCGCAGGGTTTCAGCGGGATAGCCGAAGACTTCGTGCAAGCGTCGATTTGTGTCGTACATATCGTTGACGAGTGATTCTGCAATGGCATCGGTTAAGATGTATGCAGTGGGATCGTCCTGGTCAAATAGCGTTTGAAAAGCAGTGCGGGGCAGCCGTAAAACGGTTGTGCGCTCAAGAGCTATAGCGCTGTTCAGGCACGGCGAGGTCTGGACCAATGCGGAGAGCGCGAGCCAGGTTCCGGGCGTTTCGAAGTGCTGTTTTCTGAGTCCGTCGGGTTCAACGTGACGAGATAGTTCGACACGACCGGAGAGAAGTACGAAGGCCGCCTGTGGGTTTTTTTCGCTGGTCCACAGCGGCTCGCCTTGCACAAGCGTGGTCAGTTCAAGCTTTGCGAGAAGTGGCGCAAACTCATGATCATCGAGACTTTTAAAAAGCGGGTTGGCTTTGAAAATGGCGATGTGATCTGTGATTTCGTCGTGTGATTGAGTCATAATTTATCGTGGAAATCAGGATATCCGAAGACGTCCAAGCATATCGTGGAGTTGATGTTCGAACAGGTCGATGTGGCTTTCTGGGTCATTGAAAACTTCCTGAATGCGCGCTTCTGTCTGTCGTCGCCGCTCACCGATGGTGGCGGAGAGTTGCAAAATTACCTTGTAGGCGGAGCGTTTTCGGCCGGCGCGCAATTGTTTGAAGGCGGCCTGAGTGAGTCGAAAAGCCTGACAGTGACTCAGGGCTTTGACGGATGCGGAGCGGGGGCCGCCGCCGATGAGCGACATTTCTCCAACGGCCGTGCCGCTGCCAAGTACAGCGAGTACAATTTCTTCTCCAGCGGGTGATGTTGCGCGCACTTCAAACTCGCCGGAAGAGACAATGTAGAGCGCATCGGCGATGTCGCCTTGTTGAAATAAATGCTGGCCGGGTTCAATGCTGACTTGTTCGGAAGCGCGAACGATTTCGCGGACTTCGTCCTGGGTCAGGCCGCTAAAAAGCTCGCTTTGACCAAACAGCGTTTCGGCACCGTTGGGTTGGTGGGATGTGGTTTGGTTGAACGAATCTGTCATCTTTATCTCTGTGGGTACAGATGTGGGATCAATGTAGTTAGTGCGTGATCAGTGTAACGACCGAGTGGGTGCGGAGCAATTGAGAATGTGTATTTGTTGTAAATCGATTGCGTTTAGTCGCGCCACTCGACATAGCGGGTTTCGTTGTACCAGTCGCCAAGCGCGTCGGCGATTGACTTTTTGCCGCCGCGCCAGCGTTCGGCGCCGCAATACCAGTCGGGTTTGTCTTCGTAACGTGCGCATTCACCGCGCTCGATCGGTTTGGCAAGTGAGTAATCATGGGCTTGTTGTTGAACCGGTGGTTTTTCTGCAGGAATTTCGCTGGCCGGAATTTCATCGAGAGGAATTTCGTCGACAGCCTGCTCGGCAGAGGGGACGGTGACGTTGAATAATGGGATTTCGTCGTCGGGTGATGCGTCTTTATCGAGAAATGCAAATCGGCAGGTTTTGCGCCAGCGGTAGAAGAGATTTTCGTCGGCCGGGCGAACGCTGGAGCCTGCGATGGAGGCGACGGCTACGGCAGCTTCTCTGGCGTCGGAATCGTCGGGGGAATGAAGGATTCTGCACAGTGAAAAGACAACGCCCAGCTTAAAATCGGTGTTGTAGTCGGGTAGGGCTGTGGTTTCGTCGGTGCGCCAGGCGTAGGGCTGGCCTTTTTTGGCTAAAATGGTGAACGCGCGGATGACAGTGTGGCGCTCGGCTTTTGAGGGTGAGTCGCTCCAGATACGATCGGCGGCCATGATGAAGTCTTCGCCCTGTTCGGGCGAAATCTGGTTGAGCAAATTGTGGCATTCCATGGCGGCTGGATAAGAGGTGCGTGCATCCTCGGTAAAGTTGAATGCGCACAGTCGAAGCCATCGATAAAAACGTGGGCTTTCGGGTCGGTTTCGGGTTGCGCGAAAGTTTTCGAGGACGGAAGCGGCGATTGGGCCGTGATCTTCAAAGGCTTCGATGGACTGCCAGGTGTTTTCGAGGATTGTGTGCAATGGCGTGTTTTGTGGCAACTGTTGGTTGAGCAATAAGCGGCTCAGGCAGGTCCAGGGTGCGTTCATGGCGTAGCGGTCAAGGCTTTGAACGAGACTGTTGACGAGGGCGGGATCGAGATCGTTGCGGATCAGTCCGGGAGCGAAATGTTCGCAGGCGGCTTCGGCGGCGTCGCGTGAGCCGTATTCCCAGGCGGCTGCGGCGGTGGTGGGAGTCCACGGAAACTGGCGGAGTTTTTCCGGGCCAAGGCTTTCAAATTGTTGGAGCGATTGCTCCACGGCATCGAAATCCACCGTGTTTTCGGAAAAAGTCAGCTGGGTCTTGGTGGTTCGTGTTGTCTTATCAACGGATGTAGAGAGCAGGATCGCAGCGCCGATTGCCAGAAAAAGGCAGATGGCTATCGAAACTGACAAAACATCATAAAGCGCCAGTGGATCTTCGTGCTTTTGCCCGGGCGCCGGCACATGCAATTTTTTCAAAGTTACAAACCTCGGTTTTAAGCATCAGATTACGCTCTAATTGTAGTGTACTAATGAAAGACTCTGCAACCAAAGTGTCCGGGGGTAATAATAAGGAGAGGTGAGAAAACTTTTGTTCTCCGCATATTTCATGGTATTGATGAACTTCCAGCTCTCATGAATGCTGTTTAATACAATTGCGATCAATATGATGAAGATACGAAATCACGACGTGGATCTCGACGAATATTTCGAACTCGATGTCCTGCGCGGTTGGCGCGAGGTGCATGATCTGAATTTGTCGGCTCTCCATGCGTTGCCAGTACTCGCCGCCCTGGTTCAGATGGATTCGGAGATGGTGGAGCTTGATCGTATCGAGATTCATGGTCCGGATGTGATTCTCGGGCGTTTTCAGCCGCAAAATGGGCCGGTTGATCTGGTTCCGGGGCGTTTGCTCGATCATGAGAACTATCGGTTGGGCGTGCCGCATCTGTATCTTCGATTTGATGAAACGGGCTGGAGCATTCGTTTGCTGACGACGACGTGTCCGACATATCTGGCGGGCGAGAAGATCAAGGAAACGGATCGTTATTATGGTGTAAATCATGGTGATGAACTCAAACTGGGCGTGGTCCGGTTTGTTTTTGAGAGTGGCGAACAGCCGCTGGGTGCCTGGCAGAATGCGCGTGGCGCGCTGTTGGGTGGTGTGGACGGCGCAGCGATATTTTTGAAGCGAAACGGTGGGATCTGTGGAACATTTCTGCGCTTAGAGAAGACCAGACCGGCGGTAATCGGGCGGACAGCGCCGAAAAAGGGAGAAGTGCCGGGAACGCAGGGTTGGTTGGAGAGTGCTGCGCCGGATTGGGATCTTGCGGGGTTGAATGAACGTGATCGAAAACACATCGGTTATCGCCATGCGCGGGTGCTGTGGGTTGAAGATCACTGGCGTATTGAGCCGTTGTCGCAGCGTCAGTGGACGTATGTAAATCGGGTGCGCGTGCGCGGCACGACGCGCTTGGAGGCGGGCGATGAAGTCGGTCTTGGATCGGTGTTGTTTTATTTTCACGATGGTGAAAACGCGCACGATTTGATGGAGAACGATCGAACGAAAATCGAATTGCCGGAGGTACTCACGTGGAATGAGGGACATGCTTCGCGTTCGGAGCGACAACGTGAGCAGGCGCCGACGGAGCGAAAACGATGAGTACACCGGTATTGCAGGGACAGACGATTTTGGTGGGTACGGAACGTGTGGTGGTGCACGCGTTATTGAGCCAGTTCGATAAACTTTCGTCGAGCCATCTGGTGACGATGGAGGATGGAACCCGGGCATTGCTGTGGCAGGGGCATGCGGACTGGGGACGTTGGGTGTTGAAACGGTTGCAGGGTGGTGAAGAAACGCCGGGGATACCGCAGATTTTGGGCGCAGAGATAACAGGGGCTCAAGCAGCGTTGTTGGTGCGTGCACCGCCCGCTGGAGCGGTGGTGTTTACTGCGCAAAAGTGGAAGGACGTTAATACGTTGGCGGGTGTAGAAGCACTTTATGACCTGGCGAAGGTAGTCGATGGGCTTCATCGTCAGGGCGCGACGTTGCGGGGATTGCAGCAGAGCGAACTTTTTTTGGATCCGGCCAGTGGCCAGCTTTTTATTGTTGCGATGCCGCGTCTGGGACCACTGGATCGTCAAAAACCGGAGTCAGTCTGGCGCGATATACGGATTTTTGGGGAGTTGGCGTTTGAGAATGCGGTGCGTCGTGCGTGTCCGGATGGACATACGATGGTGGCGTTGCTGCAGGATCGAAAGGCGATGATCGAGGCGGGTTTGACGTATCCTGGGCTCAATCAGGTGCTGGCCGGATGTGTGACGCCGTATGGGGATCTGGCGTATTCGGACGTTGAGGATTTGCTGGCGGGTTTGATGAGTTTTCGTGCGGAGCTTGTGCGGCCGTTGCGATTTTCGGTGGGTTCGTCATCGACGCTGGGAAGCTATATATTTCGCCATAATAACCAGGATTCCTGTGGTCATGTAATTTTGGATTCGCAGTGCGGGTCGCGCAAATTACGGGCTGGTTTTTTCTGTGTGGCGGATGGAATTGGCGGCATTGAGGATGGTGAGCATGCAAGTCGTCTGGCGGTGGAGACGGCGACGACGGCGTTTGTGCGTGGGTGGAGTTTTTACGGTGCGGAGCGGCTTGAGAAAGCGGCGGTATCGTTTGCGCGTGGTGTGGCGCGGGTGGCCAGTCAGCGACTTGCGCTTGAGGGTGAGTTTGCGAGCGAGAACAATCGTGGTGGGACGACGTTTACGGGATTGTTGATCGCGGGTGGGCGTGCAGGGGTTTGTCATATTGGCGATTCGCGCGCGGTATTGTTGCGTGGTCAGCAGTGCATTTCGTTGACCGAAGATCATTCACTGGCCAGTATTTTGATTCGGCTTGGTGAATTGACGCAGGAAGAGGCAGCGAACGATAAGTTGAGTCAGCGCACGATCTCTCGTTTTATGAGCACATCGAATGAGGTAGAGTTTGAGCGCATCGATGGTTTTCCAGACGGGCTTTCGGCAAGATTCGGGGTGGCGGAAGCGGAACTGAATACGGCGGGTATTGAAATACGGCCGGGGGATTTGTTTTTGATTACGAGCGATGGTGCGCATGATGAATTCGATCGTGCAGGTTTGATGGACATGGTGAGTCGTTTTGGCAGCGATCCGCAGCAGTTGTGTGAGGCGATTACGCGCAATGCGGTGGAGCGAATTGGGCGGGATAATGCGACGGCACTTGCGATATTGATCGAAGGCTAGCGGTAGGTTTGGCCGGGTAACAAATATAATTGAAGTTTTTGCGGGGCGGTGCGTCTAAGCCGGCGGTGTTTCTTTTCGTGTAGACGTGTAAGAGATATCGGATGAGCTATACTGTATCGGGATGAAATACGGTATAAGCTGGGGTTTGAAAGTCTATTACTTCCGAAGAATTGATAAATCGTAGTTCTTTAACCTGACAGGATAGGTTTATTCATGAAAAACAAGCAAACCTGGTCGTCTGCTCTGATATTGATCCTTTTGTTTGTAGTGGCCGCTGCCGGTTGTTCTCCGCAATATGTGCGCGACAGTGAAGAACCGCGTCTGGACGATTACACGATGAGTTTGCGTTTTGATCGGGTCGATCTGGATAAGCTGTACAGTGAAAACATTAAGGAGTTGTTGACTTCAAATGTGGCCAAGCAGTGGGAGCGGGATGCAGCGAGCAGTCCGGCGCCGGTGGTAGCGATTTTTCCGATGCGCAATGAGACGTCGGAGCATATCGGGCCGCAGCTCGATACGTTGTTGTCGAAATTCGAGACCGATCTG
>JBEBSM010000227.1:0-6601 GCA_040394315.1 Lujinxingia vulgaris | reverse complement strand
CAGGCATCGTGCGATCATTCCGGCTGGCAAAGATTCATCTTCGACCAGATGAACGGCCTCATGGCACATCGGTTCAAATGCATCGCCGGTGCAGGGCGCGATGTATTCAATGCCGTGGCGCTCCAGCGCTTGCAGAAGCTGTTTTTTGGCCAGTGTAACGCCGTGCTGCAGGGCGGGTTGCTCGACGCTGTTGGCGTTTGCTGCCTGCGCAACGGAAGTCGCATATTTAGAGGCTTCATCGAGCGCGTCGATGACCGGCAGGACTTCCAGGGCTAGTTGATGATGGGCGTAACGACGCGATTGTTCGGCATCGCGCTTGAGGCGGGCGAGTCGTTCGTCGTGATCTTGCTCAAGATGCGTGAGAATTTGCGCATGGGTTTCGTTGGCCAGCTCAAGTCGGCGCCGCATGCGCACATAGACGGTAGGGGCAGCGATAATCGCTGCGATCGCGATAACGGCTAAGATGATAATGATTACGAGTGTGATTTCCATTAAACAGACCATGAAAGGGGTTTTCAATCCGGCGTGCATTGTGCTGTGCGGCTGGAAATCCGGCAAGCATCGGTTTTTATGGCGGCGAGAGCGCGAAAATGCATAAAAACGACGAGTTTTAAAAATGATTCAACAAAACGATTGACAGAAGGTGAAACGCATACTACTTAGACAGTCCTTACGGCGGCGTAGCCAAGCGGTAAGGCATGGGCCTGCAAAGCCTTGATCACCGGTTCAAATCCGGTCGCCGCCTTTCATGTAGTAAGTTGTATATAGCTCGGTATTTAAGCCAGCGCTGCACGGACTTTAATTTAGAATAAATTAGAGTTCATGCAGCGTTGGCTTGTTTGCGTTTGGGAAAAAGTCCGGTTGTAAGGATTTGTCACGAGAGATAGCTTGCGTACGAACAGAGAGTTGCACTAATCTTGCCGCGCGGTCGTTACGTTAGTTTTTGGTGCACAGTATTGTTGCACACCTTGAGTGCCGTTTCCGGTGTGAGCAGACGATTGACTTGGAGAAAGTGATGGCAGCAGGTCGCAAGGTGATGATCGTAGATGAGAATTTGCTCGATGTGATGGAGGTCGAGCGGTATCTGGCAACGGGAGGTTACGACGTCGTTCATCTATCATCGCCTCATGGTGTGATCGCGAAGCTGGATTACGAGAACCCGGAAATCTTGTTGCTCGATATCCAGATGGCGCGCTTGAACGTTTTGGATTTGCTGGAAACACTGCGATTGTCGGGCAAACTTGATGAGCTTGTGATCGTCGCGTTCAGCGATATGGAAGCGGAACGGTTACAGCAGTTTTGCATGGATAACGATATTAACGGATATTTTTGCAAATCGATGGATGTTGCGCAGATTTCGGGATTCCTGAATAAGTTTTATGAATACTGAAGCAAGATCGCGTTAAATTTGTGAATATCGGTGGGAAATTACTGATTGTATTTTAAACGACGTATGCGAAGGAGAATTCATGGTCGAACATCAGAACGGGGCGTTCAAGGGCGGATCATCCGACAAAGGTAGTCAGCCAGGTGTACGTGGGCGGATCTGGATATTGGTCGACCACTCGGCGCGCGAAGCGGCGTTTGAAGGCGTTTCGGTGCAGTTGGCCGAACGTAATATAGAAGCGCAGATCGTTACGATTACCGAAGTTATTGGAACGATGGCGCGCGAAGCCATTGTTGGCGGCGCGGAGCGTTTGTTGCGCGGACTGCGTGTTGCCGTGCAGGGCCGTAGCGCCGACGAAGACTTAATCGGCGCGGTACGACGTGCTCGCCCGGACGTCTTAGTAATCACCAATGCTCGCCATGTGCGTGCGCTGGGGTTGCTTGAAAGCCTGACCGGAATTCCTGTTTTACAGCTCGGTGTTTTGCCGGATTACAATCTCTCGCCGGCCTGGACGCACAGCGGTTTGCACGCATTTGTGGTCGGTCACGAGGAGCAAAAGCAACGCCTGGTGCAAAGTGGCGTAATTGAAGAACGCGTTCTGGTTGCGGGACCGGCGATTCAGCCCGGTTTTATGCGAGTCATCGAGCGTGAGGCAGCGAGCGAAGAGCTTGGGCTGAAACAGCAATTCGTCGTACTGGTTCGGGCGGAAGGTTTTGACGCGGCAACGCTTGAAAAACTCGTTTTTCAGTGTTCGCTCGTCGATCGGCCGACGCGTTTTGTGTTTCATCACAACGGCGATAACACGACGGCCGGAACGCTTCGGCGCGTTGCAGAACAGCATCGCATGCAAGCGACGATGTTTGGAAAAGTTCGCGATCTGGAACGATATGTCGCGGCAGCGCATGCCGTTATTTTGTCGCCACAGGATTCCTCGGTTGCCGAACTCGTCGCGTCGCGTCGTCCGTTATTGTTCGTTGGTGAAGACGAACAATACGCCGCCCAAATGCAGTTTTTAGTGCAACATGGCGTCGCGCATCAGGTTGCAAATGTTGTCCGGCTGGGAAGTGAATTGGATCGATTTTCGCAGGATGAAAACCTGGCGACGATGTCGAACGCTGCGGAGAAAATCACAAGTCCCGATGCCAATAGCCAGGTTGCGGAAGCGCTCAGCACCGCGCTTTCGAATCTCGAAACGTGGCGCGTAGCACCGCAAACAGAAGCACCGGCGGGGCCGGATAAACATGCGCCGCAGCCAGAAAAGCCGGCGACGCCGAGTCCGTTTGAAGATATTGGTGTGCCCGAAAAAAGTTCTGCTGGCCGTACCGCGTCATCAGCGAGTGAGCCGACACCGACGTATCGTGAGACCTCGACGAGTGGTTCGAGTCGCGCGACGGAACCGGCTTCGCGTGATTACAGCGGCGTTTCACAGGCCGAGGCAAAAGAGCAATTGGCGCAGCTTATTTTGGACGAGCGCGATTTAGATCGTCGTCTTGCGGAAGTTGTTCGCCAGCAAGAACGTTGGCGTAATCGGCTTGATCTTGCGCGCGAATGGCAGGAATCCGAGCTTGCTGAGGAGGCCGAAGCGCTTTTGCGCGGATACATCGCAGAGGCTGCGCCGCTTGAGCGTGAGCTTCAAGATGTTCTTCGTCAAAAAGATAAGCTTAAGCAGGCGGCCGGCGGTTCGGCCAGTCGTGGTAGTGGCTCGGCCCAACCCGGGGCGGGCGCAGGTGCTTCCGATAATGATCGGCGTGCGGCCGACATCGAACGTCGATTTTCGCGAATGGAAGTCGATAGTGATTTGGAAGGGTTAAAAGATCGTATCAAGCGCGAATTTGGCGAGTGATCGCAGGTTTGTGCGTTTAAGACGGGTGTTATGACGCGTTTTCTCATTTATTTTGTAATCGCCAACCTGATTGGTGGCGTTTTCTTATGGCTCAGCGCCCGTTCTTTGCCTTTTGATCAGCTTACCGGTTACGTGCAGGGGGCTGATTTTGGCCATCTTGCTCTGTGGTCTTTTGTTTTTCTATTGGTGTACGTGGTGTGTCACGTGTCGCGTGTGGTGCGCTGGAACGATTTGATTCAGCCATTGGGCGACGTCAATCCGTGGCATGTTCACCGGGTTTGCACGGTTGGTTTTACGGCGATTTTGTTGTTGCCGTTGCGCTTAGGCGAGCTGGTGCGGCCGTATTTGCTCTCGCGGCAAACTGGTTTGCCGATGGCGAGCGTGCTGGCGACGGCGGTGGTCGAGCGTGTAATCGATGGCCTTTTGATTACCGGGTTGTTGTTTCTAACCTTATCGACTTATTCGGGGGATCGTGCGACCGGACTGGTCGCGAGCACGGGATTTATCAGTGCCGCGATTTTCATTCCGGCGCTTTTCATGTGCGCACTGGCCTATTGGCGCCGGCGGTGGGCGCTGGTTTTGATTGAGCAGACGATCGGGCGTGTGATGCCAGGATTTGCTGCCAAACTCAGCGGCATGCTCGATGCTTTTATCGGTGGATTCAAAGCGCTCGTGCAGGGCAGGGCGATGGTGCGTTTTTTGCTTTTGACGCTCGTTTACTGGGCCAGCAATATTTTATCGATGTGGCTTCTTGCGCGTTACGGCTTTGGGCTGGACCTGGGGCTGTGGGAAATGGCGACGGTACTTGCAATTCTGGTTATCGGGATCATGATTCCGGCCGGTCCGGCGATGGCCGGTAACTTTGAGTTTTTCGTGATGCGCGGCGTCGGGTTATTTCTTGCCGTTGAGCTGAGCGAGGTTGGCACGCAAGTCATGGTGTTTGCGGCGACGGTTCATATTTTGCAGTTTTTGGTAATCGTCGTGCCCGGGATGTTGTTGATGTGGCTTGATCCGCAGTCGCGTAATTTGATTCGGATGTCGGCCGAAGCGGAACAGGCTGCGCGCGTTTCTGCCTCGGACTGAAACGTGGATTGAGGCGTGCCAGATTGACATAGCGGCGGAAAATTTGTTAGTTTCTAGCGACTTGCCGTGCGAGTTTTTAACGCGTGTGCGTGTTGCGAAGAGGCTGAATTCGCCTTGAAATGTTTCGCAAAACGGCCTGAATCGGCCGGTGGCCATGAACGAACGTAACAGTTTGAGGTCGCACAGTGCTTTCCTTAACAAAACGACAACAATCGGTATTGCTTGGCGTCATTGAGCAATTCAATATCACTGGAGAACCGGTCGCGAGTGCTGTGGTTGCACAGCATCAGGCGGTTCAGGTCAGTTCCGCGACGGTGCGTAGCGTGATGAGCGAGCTGGAAGAGCTTGGTTTGCTCAATCAACCGTATACGTCGGCGGGGCGCATGCCGACAGCGATCGGAATGCGGTATTATGTCAATCATTTGCACCGCGGTCCGGGCCTTGCGGAGAGCGATGATCGCGAGCTAACGCGCCAGTTTGATGCGCTGCGCGATGATGATCTCGAGGTGAAAGCGCGGCTTACCGGCGTGTTGATAAGCGAGCTGTCGCAGATGGCGAGTATTGTCAGTTTGCCGGGTGTTTCGCAGTCGCGATTGCAGGAAATACGGCTTGCCTCGCTGACGGAACGTCGCGTTCTGGTGATTTTGATTACGGAAGACGATCGAATTTTCAATCGCGTGGTGCGGGTTGATGAGGATGTCGATGATGTCATGTTGGCGCGCATGCAAAATTATTTGTGTGAGCTTGTCGGAGGTCTGACGTTGCGCCAGGTGCGTGCGCAGGTTCGTCACGAACTTCAGGCCGTTGAAACGCGCTATCGTTTTATTGCTCAAGCGCTCAAGTTGGGCGAACTTGCGCTGGAAGCTGCGCCGCGCTCTCGGTTGTATGTGGAAGGTGCGCTGAATATTCTTGAGTTCACCGAGATTCTACACGACGTGGATCGTGTGCGTGAACTTATGCGCGGTTTGCACGACAAGGAACAGGTCATCGAGTTGCTCGATCGAATCTGTAGCGCGCGCAGACCTCAGGCGCTGATCGGCCGTGAGTTGGGCTGGGATCTGGGCGAAGATTTGAGCTTGATCGCTTGCGGTTATTATCGCAGCGATCGACAGTTGGGTGTGCTCGGGATTCTTGGTCCGATTCGCATGAATTATGCGCGGATCATTCCACTGGTCGAGCACGCGGCACGTATGTTATCGAGAGAATCCGAAGGACATACGTAAAGTTTCGTATAGCCTTCGTGGTATTCGTAGTTTTCTGTTTTTAGAAAAATATAGATTCAATCGCTGTACATTTTTTAGAGTTGGTTTTTTAAATTGTCCTTAGCTTTCAATAAGTTGCGGCTGTGATTTGGAGGTACGTGCTTTGAGTGACGAGAAAGATCGGAACGCATCCGACGAACAAACCGAAATATCTGAGGATACGTTTCAGCAGGATACGGATTCTTTAGAGGACGACTTGTTTTTAAGTCCCGACGATTCAGAAGGTGAGGTCATCGACGTGGGTCAGTTTGATGAAGAGGGCGGCGCAGGCGATCAGGAGCTTGCGGCTGAGAATGTTGCTCTCAAAAAGAATATTGAAGAATTAACGGTTGAATGCGACGAACAAAAAAACCGCGTGCTGCGTATTGCTGCTGATCTGGAGAATTTCCGTCGCCGCAGCCAGCGCGAGAAAGACGATATGCGCAAATACGGTATCGATCGGGTTGTGATGGAGTTGTTGCCTGCCGTCGACAATCTTGGACGTGCACTGGCTCATGCTGAAGCGGATGCCGGCGATAACTCGATGGTTGAAGGCGTGGCCATGGTCTATCGTCAGTTGCTATCGTCGCTCGAGAAACACGGAGTTCAGGGTTTTGAATCCAAAGGAACGCCGTTTGATCCGCAGCGTCATGAAGCGCTTCAGCAGGTGGAGAGCACGGAACTGCCAAACAATACGGTCGTTGAAGAATATCAGAAAGGATATTTTCTGCATGATCGTCTGCTGCGACCGGCGCTTGTCTCGGTTGCAAAAAATGTACAAAACGTGCAGACTCATTCATCTGAAAGTGAACTTACTGAAATAGATCCTTCTTCATCTGAACAAGACTCGGATTCAGAAGAAGAATAAGATGTAAAAAGCGACACGATTCGACGTTGTGATGAATTGTGATCACGAGTCGCCAGACACCGAATGATGTCTGGCGATTCGGTCGTCGCTCGCTTTTTGAAGACCTGGCAAGGTGAGAAGACATGGCACGAACCATCGGTATCGATTTAGGGACGACCAACAGTTGTGTATGCGTGATT
>JBEBSM010000226.1:0-6615 GCA_040394315.1 Lujinxingia vulgaris | reverse complement strand
AGAGTGCAACCTTGCCAAGGTTGAAGTCGCGAGTTCGAATCTCGTCTCCCGCTCTTAGCAAAGCCCCAGCAAACGCTGGGGCTTTGTTGTTTCTTGTGCGATCCAACACCCATAGCAGCTGCTGACAAATGCAAGCACGCCCGACATGGGGGACGTAAACAGCTTGTCAAATCCCCGGGCTCCGACGATGATGTGAACAGTTGTATACGCGTCTGGTGGGCTTTGTTAGCTGGTGGTCAGGACTTTGAATTCTGTCGCCACCGATGAATGGGATGTTGTTCTATGTGCGTATGGAAATATGCGATGAGCAGCAATTGTATGGAAGTCATGATGACGAAAGAAGTCGTAAATTGTCCGAGCTGTGCACAGAAACTTCGCGTTCCTATTGACCGTGGAGAAATCCTGGTAACGTGCCGCGAATGTTCCTTAAAGTGGATGTTCACCCCGGAAGTCGTGCCTAATAACGACAAAGATAAAAGCAAAGAAGACACGAACTGGAAGTCGTGGCTGGGTAAAACAACGCGTAAACTCACCGGATCTTCTGCCACCGTTGAAATCACGGAGCTGGAAGGTTGTGAACCAGGGGCTGTTGCGAAATTGACGGTAAATGTGACTGCTGCCGAATTTGCGCTTTCGATCAAAGGTCTGAAGCTTCACATCATGTGCGAAGAGATTGTTGCTCTCCCGTGGGTCAGCGTTCGCAATCACGTTGGAAACACGCCCGAAAACCAAGACGCAGTCAACCAACTCGCCAATAGCGATCAATATCGTCGCTCAGAACCCACCTATAATTCGACGTTGAGGCTTTCGCAGTCTTTTGCGCTGGGTGCGAACGAGACCAGGCAATTTAAAAGTTTGATTCCGATACCTCAGAGCGCGCTTCCATCCTTTCAGGGGCGATATATCACAAACCAGTGGCGCATCCGAGCGGTCGCAGAGACCTCGGATCTCGTTGATGCCAGGAGTGAATGGTTGGTCTTGACGGTACTTTGAATTAAACACTCGGAATCCGATCGTTTTAGAACATGTCAGACGTAAACAGGGGTTTGTTTTATTGATTCGATGCGTTATCAATAAGGTCATACTTGTACAAGAAGATGTACGGGGCGGAGAAATTACGACTCACCTGAGCGTGGGTGACATATTTGACTGATTTGATGGGATGGAGGGTACCAAAATGACGAAAACAGATGCAGCAATGTTGTCGCGCGCGCAGGGATGTTGGTTGGGACAGCTTACGGGCGACGCGCTGGGCAGCATGGTGGAATTCAAGAGTGTTGAGACAATTCTCTCCATGTACCCGGATGGCCTGCGGACGATGGAGGGAAGCAGTGTTTTTAATACAATCGCCGGACAGCCGACCGATGATTCTGAGATGGCGCTGATGTTAGCGCGCATGCTTGTGGAGCGTGGCGACTACGACGCAGCGACTGTATTGGAGCGCTATAAATACTGGTTGGATTCCGGACCTTTTGACAAGGGCTGGACGATCGAAAATGCGCTGAATGGTCGTTTCGATCATGGCAGTCAGGCAAACGGCGCAATGATGCGCATAAGCCCGCTTGCCATTTTTGGTGTGAACTACGAACTTTCGCAAGTTGCCGATTGGGCGCGCCAGGATGCTGAACTTACCCATCCCAATGCGGTCTGTGGCCAGGCAAACGCACTGTTTGCGATGGCGATTTCTTACGCGATAAAGACCGGCGCAAATGCACAGAATGTTTACGACCAGATCGTTATATGGGCCACAGACATGAAGGTCGATCCGACGCTCATGAACGTAATACGAGCGGCGGCAAGCGAGCCGCCTGCAGATTATGTTAAACAGATGGGCTGGGTACTTATCGCATTCCGAAACGCACTCTTTCAATTGCTTCACGCCCCGAATTTTGAAGCGGCGATTGTCGACACAATCATGTGCGGCGGTGACACCGACACGAATGCCGCAATTTGCGGAGCATTGCTTGGAGCCATCGATGGTCGCGATGTTGTTCCGCAGCAATGGGTGGATTGTGTATTGAATTGCCGGCCAGAAACGGGTGCTCCGGGCGTTCGTAAACCACGTCCTGCGGTTTTCTGGCCCGTCGATGCGCTGGAGCTGGCAGAGCAGCTGATTTCGAAATGAAGAATGGGTGGGGGGAGACTAGGCGGCTGCGGCTAAACTTTCGTCACCGCGAATTTCGCTCATAGCCGCCTGAATCGCCTGCAGTGTTGATTCAAATTCCGGGTCGTAGCTATCGGGGCCAAAACGAACACGATCCGGAAGTTTTTTTGAAAAAGGGATGATTTCGTAGCCTTCGGCGACGTCTTCAGCGCTAACGTTTTCTGTGGAGTAATACGGAGCAACCTCGACGCCTAACGAAAAAAGCTGGTCGGAATGCGGGAAAATCCACAGTTTTGAGCGCTGCAACAAAACACCGTCGGAATGAACGGTCAATTTCCAGCGCGCTCCCCAATAGGTCAGCGTGTAAGCGAGCGCGACCAGAACCAGCCAGCTGAAAGCAAAAATGGCCGAACCGGTGTAGAGTTGAATCACCGGAAATAGCGGAATGCTTATCATGACGAACAAGACCCACATCAAACGCGTGCTTTCTCGGCCGGAAAATTGAAATGCGATTGCTGCGGCTTTTTGTCGCGTCATGTTCAACCGTCTTGACTGGGAAGGTTTTTTGATGTTGTCGCCTGAAATTGTAAGTGTACTGGCGAGATCAAGCAATATGTAATTTTTACACGTGTGGACGGTTCGCACGTAATCATCATTGAACTATGGTTTTCTTTACGATATTTTACATTGATTAGCTCCATACGGCGACTGGCGGGGACGTTTCCCAGTACACAACGACTAGGGGAGGCAACAAAATGAGTGATTGTTCTGAATGTGGTCATGAAAATCAGCAACATGCGTCCTTTTGTCAGCGGTGTGGAGCTCGTTTGGTTGGTGATGCTTTTTGGTTGTGAACGACTACGAAAAAGTCTTTTTTCAAGCGTTCGCCGAAGAAAAATGCTGCGTCGTGGAGCACCGAGCCAAGTGGTTTTGAAATTGGTTTTGAGAACACCGATGAGCCGCCTAGATTAAATCCGTTTCTCAAGCTCACGATCATTATCGGCATCGGCGTCATTGGTTTGGCGAGTTTGTTTGCTGCGGTAGGACAACAATTCCTCCCGGATACCCTGGCGACGAAATTAGAGCGTGATCCGCCGTCGCAACTTCTTTTTGAAGCCATACAAAATAGCTCGCGGATGGAGTTGGAACAGGCTGTTCGCGATCTTTCGTCGGACAAGGCCGCAGCCTGGAAAGTATTTTTTCACGAGCAAGCAGCGGATCATTTTGCGTCGCGTAGAATCGCCGGATATTGCGAGGATGCGCGCAATTTTCACAAATTAGGTATGTGGCCGAGCGAACTTTCAAATGTGATTTCTGCATGCGATGAGATTGATCAGGTCGAGAAAGATTTTGATGTCGCCAACGAGCCGTATCTGCGGGCAGCGGAGGATACCCGTCGCAGGGAAGCGCGTCTGCGAGCGGCCGAGCGCGAATTGAGCAGTGCACAGGCCTCGCTCGAGCGTGAGGATCGTGGCCTTCTAGCCGTAACTGTCTGGATTCACGGACGAATCGGCGACGATACTTACGAGGTTTCCGAAATGACAGGAGGTGGCTTCGGTGGGGAGCGATATGTGTTGCAGGCAACAAAGACCGTCTTTTCGACAACCGGGCGAACTTCGCTTTCTGTGCGACGCGTCGGCAATACAATCATTACGCTAAAAAACGGTAGAGAGGCTGAGTTCGCAGTGTTTAGAGAAGCCGATACGACTATGCGTGCTCTTTACGCCACGGCGGTTTTGAAAGCGTATCAAGAAGTGAATTCCGCGCGTTCAGAGCTGAAGTCCAATAATTTTGCAAAGCCTGCATCGCGCGCGCCATTTGACGCACGAATCGACCAGGCCATCACATCGATTCAGCAGCTCGTATTGCGTAAGCCATCGCCCGGATTGGATGCACAGAATGCAGCCGCGGCATCTACCAATCAAAATACAGCACCAACGATTGAGCAAAATAGCCTGTCGGCAAACAATCCGGTTGGCTCGTTTGCCGACATCACGGACACAACGCTGCAGCGCGCGATGTTCGAAAAGCTGTGCCAGGGGACTGTGTCCACCGACGGCGGAAAACTTATTTGCAATCGCTGCCCGAAAGACGCCTGGAGCGACGAAGGACCGCTCAAAATCGAGCGTGCGTATGCCGGTTCTGTTGAAGAAGGAAAAGATCCGGCCGGCGTCCTTGTGTTTTCGGGCTGTAGTAGCGGATGGAATTTCCAAAACAGCACAGCGGCATTTCAGTGGCGTGCGGGTGGCTGGCAGTTGACGAAATTTGATAAGGATACAAATACGTCGGATTGCCAGATCATTCGTCGCGGGAAAAGGTCTCGTTTTTTGTGCACAGATATGAACGAAGGGCAGGGGACGTCGGAGCACTTTATCAGCGAAGTCAGGCCAGAAACTCTTGAAAGTACCTTTCTTTTCAAATTTGAGAATACCAAGGGTGCCTGCCATCTTTACGACGACTTTTCACAAACCCACGACTTGAGTGTCGTCGAAGATCTGGACGGTGACGGAGTCGAAAACCTTGCGCTTTTGATGTCGTTCAAGCACGGCGCGTACGTCATTGGAGATCGAGATTCGTCGGAAGACGTCTGTGAAGACATCGAAATTGGCCATGTGCTCGTGTCCGAACGCAAAGAAGCAGGGCTGTTCAAACTGGTCGGCGACGCGTGGGTTCCGATGACGGCAGACGCCAGCGGCATTTCGCATGCGGTTGTCCGCAGCTACATGAACGACGCGCCGTTCCCGGTCGATGTGTCGGCCACAATCAACGAGCTTTCCACGTTCGCGGATGGTTCCGAACTTGCTTGGAAAGCCATGCAAGGCCGCCTGTCCGCGTTGCAAAACGCACAAAACGTGGACGATTTACGTCGTGAAACTATGCGTCTGGCCGCGATTTACGCCGAACACCACGAAACCCTATATCTTGCACTCGCTGAAACCTGCGAAAACGCGCACGACTTCCGTTGCGCTCGCGACGCCTACGACGTTTTGCTCGCTGACAAACCAAGCCTTCGCACACGCGGCCGCGCATCCTGGTTTTTTGCGACCGCACCGCTTCCCGACCGCTCGATTCACCGCGCCAACGTGCTGATCGCCGACGCGCGCACCAAAAAAGAATCGAACGCCTACCTCGCCATCGCGGAAGCCGAAATTGCGGTTCAAAGAGACGATTTCGCATTGGCCCAAAAGCAATTATCCAGCTTCCTTGCCAAAAACCGCTCCCCACTCGCCAGCGAATATTTAGCCACGCTAAAAGCCGGCACACGAACCGCCCGCGACACACCGCGCGACCGCGTTCCGGTGCTCACCCACAAAGTGCCGCGCGTCTGGCAACGGCTGCCCATCCCAACCGGCGCGCAAATCACGCCTGAAGAACGTGTTTATGCGGTCGAATACGACGCCGTCGAACGCCGCAAGAAAAAGGAATACGGCACCGCACTGTCACTGTATTTGGCGGCGATATCCAACACGTCCGTTCCCGAAATGCAGACGGTTTTACGCCTGGGCATCGGCAAAGTTCTCGAAGAGCAGAATCGTCAGGCCGACGCCCTCAAGCTCTACAACGCGATGCACACGCTCGAACCGCAGAACCCCGACGTCCTCAACCGACTGGCCTGGTTTCTATTGACCACGCCACAAAAGACGCACCAGGATTTTGCGCGCGGCCAGCAGCTTGCCGAGCAGGCCGCGGCCATCACCAGTCAGGAAGATCCGTCGATTCTGGACACGTTGGCCGAGGCATTTATTAAGCAGGGAAATAAGGAAAGGGCGCGAGGCATCCTGTCGAAATGCGTCGAGCTGGATCCGACGCGGTCTTATTACCAGACGCGGTTGGATAAACTTTAATAAAACGCAAAAAACGCGCCGATGAATGACTCATCGGCGCGTTTTTTTAGGCTCTTAATCCAACAACATTACTCGGCCTGATTCTGGCGGTGTTTGCGGTGCTTTTGGTTGCCATCGTGGTTTTTACCGCGCTTTTCACCACGGTTTTTGCGGAACTGGTCGATTTTTGTGACCTGTTCGGGGGTCAGAGCGCGTTTGGTGCGGAGCATGGTTTCGAGGCGGGCGCGTTTGAGTTTGTTTTCGGCGGCGAATACGCGGTCGGCCTGGCGGAGTGCGGCGTTGGTGTCGGGTTTGGCGGCGGCCAATAGCGGGGTGAGTTTGTCGGTTTCGGTCTGAAGTTCGGCCTGTAGTTTTTCCGCGTTCTTGCGGGAGTCTTCGACGATTTTGGTGATTTCGGTGCGTTGTGCGTCGGTCAAACCGATGGCGTCGCCGTGTTTGAGGATCATGCGGGGAGGCATGAGTTCTTTCATCATTTTGCCGCGGTGTTTCATTGCGCCGTGCTTGCCGCGTTGGCCGTCCATTTCAACGTTTTGGTCTTGTTGGGCAAAGGCCGCGGGGGCCAGAAAGGTCAGTGTCAGGAATGCGGCGAGTAGGAGTGAAAATTTGGTGGTGTGTTGGGTTTTCATGATGTTTTCCTTTGTTTTATCAGGGTCCGTAAAACCAGTC
>JBEBSM010000225.1:0-6642 GCA_040394315.1 Lujinxingia vulgaris | reverse complement strand
GCCAGGATGACGATGGAATCGATCTGCTGAACCGCCTCATTCATGCCGAAGATGAAGACGGCAATCGAATGAGTGTGCAGCAACTCCGCGACGAAACAATCACCGTGTTCCTGGCCGGCCACGAAACCACCGCGCTCGCGCTTAGCTATACATGGTACTTGCTGACGCGGTATCCCGAAACAGCGGACGCACTCTACGAAGAAGTGGATCGCGTATTAGGCGACCGCACAGCAACGCTCGATGACGTCGATGAACTTGTTTACACACGCGCAGTCATCCTAGAAACACTGCGTTTGTATCCGCCCGCGTGGATCATCGGCCGCGAAGCCGCCTCCGATGTTGTCCTCGATAACTGGCTGATCCCCAAAGGCTCACAAGTCTTTATTTCCCAGTGGGTTTCGCACCGAAATCCCGAGTGGTTCCCAGAACCCGACACGTTCAACCCCGACCGCTGGCTCGATGGCCTCGAAAAACAACTCCCGCGTTTTGCATACTTCCCATTTGGCGGCGGCCCCAGAGTTTGCATCGGCAACCATTTTGCGATGATGGAAGCCATCCTGATTGTTGCAACAATCGCAAAACGATTCCGATTTACGCAGTCCCCATTAACTGCCGGTCAACCACTCACCGTTATCCCCGGCGTAACGCTTCGCCCCAGCTCGCCGATTGAACTATCTGTAACCCGTCGTTAACGTCGTAAGTTGTTGTTCTCATGAAGCTTCGTAAAATAGAAATCATCGGCTTTAAGTCATTTCGCGACCGCGTTGTCGTCGAAATCGGCGACGGCATGACCGGAATCGTCGGCCCAAACGGTTGCGGCAAAAGCATTGTGGTCGACGCCTTCAACTGGGCTTTGGGCGACGGCTCCGCCAAAAGTCTGCGCGGCCAGTCCATGCAAGATGTTATCTTTGCAGGCAGCCAAAACCATAAGCCACTCGGCATGGCGGAAGTAACGCTGACTTTCGAAAACGATTATGTCGTACCCCCACAGCCAACAGCGCCCGCCACCAGGTCCAACGACCACTTGCTCGAAATTCCTGCCGACGAAGATTCACCAACGTCCGAAGCCGACGAAAATAACGAAGAATCCTCCGAAGAATCTGCCGCGCCCACGCCCGCAAGCGAACCTGAATCCGACAACTTCGGCAGCTCCATCCCAAGCGAGTTCCGCGAGATGGCCGAAATCGCCATCACCCGACGTCTTTTCCGCAACGGCGACAGCGAATATCTCATCAACAAAGTCCCGTGCCGACTGATGGACATCCAAAACTTGCTCGCGGGCACCGGCGTCGGAAAGCAAGGCTATTCGATCATCGAACAAGGCCAGATCAGCTTCATCGTCAACGCCAGACCATCCCAACGACGCCTCATCATCGAGGAAGCAAGCGGCATTACACGCTACAAAAGCCAGCGCGACCGAACCGAACGCCGACTTTTACAAACCGAACAGAATCTTCAGCGAACCCGCGACGTCATCGAAGAGATCGACAAGCAACTTCGCAGCCTCGAACGCCAGGCACGTCGCGCCCAAGAACATCGCACGCTCAGCGAAGAACTACGCACACTCGAAATTAGCGCGCTTCTTGAACGCCGCGTCCAACTGTTTTTACAACGCGCGAATGTTCAAAAAACACACGAATCCCAAAGCGATGCACTCGCCAACATCCGCGAAACCATGGCCTCCCGCGAAGCACGCGCCGAAAGCTTCCGCGTCGAAGCCCACGTCGCCGAAGCTCGCCACACCGAAATAACCCAACAATTCTACCAGCTCGATACACGCGTAAATTTGACGCGCTCAAACCGTGACCACGCTCAACAAGGTGTTACCGACGCCACCGAACGCCAGCACGGACTCATCATCGAACGCGACGGCCAAATTCGCCGCTCGGAATTACTCACGATAGAACTCGAACGCGCACGCGCCGAGCTGGCCGAACTTTCCACAACCCCCGAGCAGTCCGAACACGACATCTCCGCCGTTCAAGACGCCATCACCGAGCTTCGCAAACAACGCAGCACCGTTGTCGCCCGCCGCGACGAACTCCGCTCCGAACTTGCGCGCGTCGCCACACGCTTTCAACGCATCGATGACCGCATCTCCTGGATCGCAACACAGCAAAAAGAACTGCGCGAACGCCAGGCCCAGGCTCAAGATCTGATCGAAGGCGCACAAGAAGAAGTCGAAGACGCACAACGCGCCGGATCTCGCTTGGAAATGGATCAAGAACGCCAGGAAAAAGACCACGCACAACTCGCTGCCCGCGCCAAGCGCCAGACAAAAGAACTCAGCGAAGCCAAAGAAGCGCTCAAAGAAGCAGAAGAAGATGCAAAAAAAGCGCGCAGCCTACGCATTCAGCTCGAAGCACGCCTCGAAAGTCTCGACGCCATGCGAAAACGCGGCGACGGCTACGGCGACGGCGTCCAAAACGTACTCGCTTGGGCCCAAAAACAGGGCAGGGCGGACATCCTCGGTCCCGTCGGCGGATTTCTCGACGTCCCCGACGGCTGGGAATCCGCTGCCGCCGCGTATCTCGGCGACCGCGTCTCCGATATCCTCGTCACCAGCCGCGCCGCCGCACTCGACGCCATCCAAATGTTGGCCGAAAAACGCCTCGGACGCATCGCCTGCTATGTAATAGAAGGCGGCGAAGATCCGGAAATCCGCAAAAACGTCATGAAAAGCTGGCTCGTCGGCCTCGAACGCGTCGATTCGCTCGAAAACATCGACCTTCAATCCGCCGAACACACCAATATCCAGGCCTGGGCAACACCCGCAGGCGACATCATGTTCGCAAACGGCCGAATCATCGGCGGCTTCGCAACCGAAAGCGCCGACGCGCTCATCCGCCAAACGCGCCAGATAGACGAACTCCGCGTTGAGTTCGAACAGGCCAAAATTGATGACGAAGAAACACAAGAAACACTAGAAGTCTGCGAAGAAGACGCCACCTACGCCACCGATCAGCTCGAATCCACACGCGAAGCGCTCGCACAAGCCCAACACGACCTGCGCGCAATCGTCCAAGAACAAGAAGCAGAACAACGCCAGCTCATCCGCGCCGAAGAACACCTCAAAAAAGTCACCGGCGAAGCGAATTCCTTCCCACCACTTTTGGCCGGCCTCCAAGAAGAAGTGGAAACACTCAAAGAAAGTCGCGCGCAAGCCCTGCAAGACAGTCCCGCCATGCAAACCGAATACGACAGCCTGGCCGAAACCATCACAAGCCTCGAAGGTGAAATCGAACGCCAGAACACGCTGTTGACCGACCAAAAAGTTCAGATCGCCCGCGAACGCGAACGCCAGATCAACCTCAGCCAGAGCGTTGAACGTCTCGAAAATAGCCTCAAACACGCGCAACAACAGGCCGCACGCTTCGAGCGCGAGTCCATCGCAGCCGCCGAACGACTCGCCCATTTCCAAAACGTCGTCATTACTTCAGATGCCGAACTCAAAGACGTTCACCAGAGTTTCACCGACGCCGGCATCGCCGTCAAAAACGCCAAACTCGCCCTCGATGCCGCTCAGAACGGACTCAAAGAACTCGAAATTTCACTCGCCGAAGGTCGCAAACAAATCGAAACGCTCGCGGGAAGCATCCAAAAACTTGAAATCGAACAGCGTGAATGCACACTCGGCATCGATCACGTCGATGAACAGCTCGAAGAACGCTTCGGCTTGACCCCAATGGATGCAAAACCCTTCGCCGCAAGCGTTGAAATGCCCATCGACCAACGCGCACCACGCATTCACTTCCTCAAAAAGAAAATTGAATCCATGGGCGCCGTCAACGCACTCGCTATCGAAGAGTTCGAGGAAACACGCGAACGTAAAGTCTTTCTCGACGAACAAAACGCCGACCTCGAGCGCGCCGTGGAAGACCTACGCAAAGCCATCGACCGCATGGACCGCGAAAGTAAAAAACGTTTCATGGAAACCTACGCCGCCGTAAACGCAAAGTTCCAGGAAGTTTTCCCCCGACTATTTCGCGGCGGACGCGCACGCCTGTTATTGACGGATCCAGACGATCCGCTTAACACCGGTGTCGATATCGAAGTACAACCACCAGGCAAAGCCCTGCAAAATGTCACACTGCTTTCTGGTGGCGAAAAAGCGCTCACCGCGGTAAGCCTGATTTTCTCGATTTTTATGCTCAAACCAACACCATTTTCCATCCTCGACGAAGTCGACGCTCCACTCGATGAAGCCAACGTCGGAAGATTCGCTGATATGGTCAAAGAAATGAGCGAAACAAGCCAGATGATAGTCATCACGCACAATCGACGAACCATGGAAGCGCCAAAAAGACTTTACGGCGTCACAATGCAAGAACCCGGCGTCTCCAAAGTCGTATCTGTGCGTTTGACGGACGTGGACGACCAGCTTGCTTCGTAGTAAGCACTCTGTAGTTATGGCTCAGTATTTTGTGCTGGGCGAATGATTGCACACTCTTCAAGGAACGAACGCATGAATGAATGGGTATCGCTAAATTCGATCTCTGCAGGTGGTGTCCGGGTACTCGCGCAGAGTGAACCCGCGACGGTTAATTATCTGATGATTGGGTTATTGATCTTCGTCGCCTTGCTTTTGCTGACTTTTGTGGTCGCGCGCATGCGTGCCAAAACCAAAGAAAAGGAAAAAGCAAAGTCTGCCAGGCCAAAAGAGCTCGAGGCACCTCGCCCCACGCTCGATCCGCTTGGTAATCGACCCGAAGTTGACGCACCCGTTGAAATCCACGACGGTATGTCCCTGGCCGAAATCAAACTCGCCAAACGCAGCCGTGTCGTCGGAGAAAAAGGGCGCCGAGAAACAGCTTCACAGGCCACCGAGCGCGCAAAGCGTGACCACGAAAAACCTGTCGTGGAAACACCAGTCGCGGAAGAACCCGTAGAACCTTCCGTTCTTGTCGAAGAAGTCGTCGTCGAAGAACCGGTCGTCGACTTCCCAGTCGTTGAAAAAGAAGTTGTCGAAGACGAAGTCGTCGAATTTCCCGTCGTTGAACAAGCGCCGGTCGATGAAGTCGTGGCCGAAGAAAACATTACCGAAGAACCCGCGGCCGAAACGCCCGTGGCCGAAACACCAGCCGTTGAGCAGACGCCAGAAGAAGAACCCAAAGTCGCTGCGAAGCCTGCCTTTACGCTGCCCAAACCCTTACCCCGTCCAACCAAAAAGGCTGACGACGATACGACCGAGTCCGATGGGAAACTTCCCAAGCTCACATTGCCACGGCCCAAAGACCTCACACTTCCTGTTCCCGAGCCTAAAGTCGAACCGGTCGCCGAAGTTGCCCCGGAACCCGAAATTGCACCGGAACCCGTTGTCGAAACCGCACCGGAACCCGAAGTTGCCCCGGAACCCGTTGTCGAAACTACACCGGAGCCCGAAGCTGTACCCGAGCCTGTCGCAGAAGTTGCGCCGGAGCCCAAAGCTGTCGCCAAAGTCGAGAAACCCAAAGCCGCTGAAAAAGCCGAAAAGGTCGAAAAACCAAAAAGTCTGCGCGATGGACTCCAGAAAACACGGACCGGTTTTGCCGATCGCCTGGGCAATCTCTTCAAACGCGAGAAACTCGATGCAGATCTGATCGATGAGATCGAAGAAATCCTGTTTACCGCAGATATCGGCTCCAACGTCGCGAACAACATCTTGAAAGCCGTCGAAGATCATCTCGATAGCAACGACAAACAAGATCCAGCCGCTGTCTGGGGCTTCATTCGCGACTATTGCGAAGGTATTTTGAAAGAACACGAAAGTGCCATCGAATACGAATCAGCCAGCCCCTTCGTAATCCTTGTAATCGGCGTCAACGGCGTCGGTAAAACCACCACGATCGGAAAGCTGGCCGCCAAACTTACCCGCGAAGGTAAGAAAGTACTCGTCGTCGCCGGCGATACGTTCCGCGCAGCCGCTGTCGATCAGCTTGCGATCTGGGCTGACCGTACAGGAATTTCCCTGCACAAGGGTGAAGATCAGGCTGATCCGGCTTCCGTCATCTTTTCCGGCATTGAACGCGGCGTAAAAGAGGGCGCAGATGTTATTATTTGTGACACCGCAGGTCGCCTACACACCAAGGTAAACCTGCTCGACGAACTCGAAAAAATGGGACGTGTTGCCACCAAAGCAATGCCTGGTGCACCCCACGAAACCATTCTCGTACTCGATGCAAATACCGGTCAAAACGCCATCGCCCAGGCCAAACTTTTCCGTGAAGCTCTTGAAATTACGGGCATTGTCCTCACCAAACTTGATGGCACAGCAAAGGGCGGCGTAATCCTCGGTCTGTGCGACGAGCTGAAAGCGCCGGTGCGCTATATCGGTATCGGCGAAGGTATCGATGATCTCCGCGCTTTCCATGCTGATGAGTTCGTCGAAGCACTATTTATGTGAAACCTGTGTAGTCTGCCGGACCAGCCGGCAAACTGGGGATCTTCCCGGCTTGCCGGCTTCTTTTCGCCTGTGCTATACCCGGCTCAGCTTACTGTGATTGTTTGTATTCTATTGGGTATCCGCTTATGTCATTTATCCCCTGTCTGCCCTACGGTCGAACCATGCCACGAGAACGAGTCTGGGCTACACGCCTTGCAGCTTTAACGTTCGCCTGCACCGCGTTGCTTGTCAGCGTTCCCGGTCAGGCACAACAAAAGCAT
>JBEBSM010000224.1:0-6647 GCA_040394315.1 Lujinxingia vulgaris | reverse complement strand
TTGGCGCGTTCGGGTTGTGGGGTGTTGGCGATTTCGATGAGCCAGAGGGGGAAAAGCCGGGCGTGGACGAGTTCCATGCCTTCTTGTGCGTCGGCGGCTTGCTGCCGTTCTTTGAGGAAGAGGTAATTTCCGAAGATGTCGGTGTCGCCTTTCAGCCAGGAAATGGGTGAGAGGCAACAGGTGAAGGTAAGGACGGTGAGCACGGTCAGTGCGATGAGGGCTGCGCCGGACGGGCGTTGCCACCACGGTCGAAAGGAGGTGGGCAGGTCGAGATCGTCTGGTTTTTCAAACATTTTACGGACTCGGGCTGGACTGAAGGCGCTCGGAGAGACGCGTGTATCGGCTCAGTGCACGGTTGTTTTTGACGGCGATGCCGACGGCTTCTTCGGTTCCGACAAGTATGGCGAGTTTTCGGGCGCGGGTGAGGGCGGTGTATAAAAGGTTGCGCTGCAAGAGGACGAAATGTTGGGTGACCATGGGGATGACGACGACGGGGTATTCGCTGCCCTGGCTTTTGTGGACGGTGATTGCGTAGGCCAGGGTGAGTTCGTCGAGCTCTGCGAATGGGTAGGTGACGATGCGTTCGTCGAAGCGGACGAGGACGTTTTTTTGGTCGTGGTGGATGGCGGTGATGCGTCCGATGTCGCCGTTGAAGACGTCTTGTTCGTAGTTGTTGCGGGTTTGCATGACTTTGTCGCCGACTTTCCAGAGTTGCTGGCCGCGCTCAAGTTGTTCGGCGCCCTGGTGAAAGTGTGCCTGCAAAACGCGGTTGAGCATGGCGCAGCCGACGTCGCCTTTGTGCATGGGCGATAAGATCTGGATGTCGTTGAGCGCGTCGAATTGGAACGCGTTGGGGATGCGATCTGTGACGAGCTCGAGGATGCGTTGTTGGGCCTGGATGGGTGTGTCGGCGGTGATCGTGTAGAAATCGACGAGTTCGCCGGGTTTTCTATTGGGGACGACGGGCATTTCGCCCTGGTTGATGCGGTGGGCGTTGACGACGATCGCGGATTGTTCGGCCTGGCGAAAAATTTCGGTCAGGCGGACGACGCCGACTTGCTGGCTGTCGATGACGTCGCCAAGCACGTTGCCGGGGCCGACGCTGGGGAGTTGGTCGATGTCGCCGACCAGAAGCAGGCTGGCTGGATCGGGCAGGGCGCGGACGATCGCGCTCAATAAATAGGTGTCGAGCATGGAGGCTTCGTCGATGATGAGTAAATCGACGTCGAGTGGATTGCCTTCGTTGAATTGGAATCCGCCGGCTTTGAAACTGTATTCGAGCAGGCGGTGGACGGTTTGCGCTTCGAGCTCGGCGGCTTCGCCAAGGCGTCTGGAGGCGCGGCCGGTGGGCGCAGCGAGTGCGATGCGGAATCCGAGTTTTTCGGCCACGCGGCACACGGCGCGGATGATGGTGGTTTTTCCCGTGCCTGGACCGCCGGTGATGACGGATACTTTGTGTTGAAAAGTGGCCAGGATCGCTTCGCGCTGGGCGGGTGCGAGCTCGAAACCCATCGCGTCGGCGATTGGGGTGAGGGTGTCGCGCACGTCGCCAAAAGTGAGAAGTGTGGGAGCGTCGATCAGGCGGCGCAGGTGTCTGGCAGTGTCGACTTCGACGTTGTAGGCCGGGGCGCGGAAAACGGCCGGCGCTGTTTCTGTTTCAGAGCCTCCGAGCGGTTCGACGATGACGCGGCGTTCAAAGCGCAGCGCTTCGATGGCGTCGCCGAGCAATTCGACGGAAACGCCTAAGAGTTGGGACGCCTGATCGAGCAAGATCGGCAGCGGTAAATACATGTGGCCGTCGGAATGTGCGCTTGCCAGACAGTGCAAAATTCCGGCGCGCAGGCGTTCCATCGCGCGCGTGTCCATGCCGGCTTTCTGGGCGATGGCGTCGGCCGTGCGAAAACCAATGCCATGGATGTCTTCGGCCAGGCGATACGGGTTTTGCATGATCGTGTCGACGGCCTGCGCGCCGTATTGCTTGAAGATTTTGGAAGCCAGGTTTGCGGAAATATTGTGCGAGCGCAGAAAAACCATGATGTTTCTGGTGAGGCGGCCTTCTTGCCAGGCGTCGATGATGCGCTCAGCACGCACTTTTCCGATGCCAGAAACTTCTTTGATGCGCGCCGGTTCGGCGTCGATAATATCGAGCGCTTCGTCGCCAAAATGTGCGACGATTCGGCCTGCCAACACCGGGCCGATGCCTTCGATAAGTCCGCTGCTCAAATACTTTTCGATGCCTTCGCGCGTGGTCGGAAGCACGGTTTGAATGCGCTCGATCGTGAATTGGCGGCCGAATTTCGCGTTTTCCGTCCACTTGCCGACGACTTCGACCATTTCTCCGGGTTGCGTGGCCAAAATGTTGCCGACGAGTGTGACCGGCACAATCATTTCGGGCACATCCAGGTCGCAGACTGCAAATTCACCGTTTTCACTGGCAAAGCGCACGCGTTTGAGCGTGCCTTTGATGATTTCAGCGGGTTTGTCCACGTTATTTATCATCTCATGCAAAGCCGGAAAGCCGGGCGATCCGTTGGATGTGGAATTGTTGCGCGAATTACGCCGTTCTATGCTACGTGAACACAGTGTGTATCATCAATACAACGTTATGAACGTCGAATACACATTGGTAAGCCTAAACTTTAGTATCACACGCTAAAATGTTGAACGAGGTAATTCATGAGCTCGGCCTGGGCCCTCATCGAGGATGAAGGGGAAATCTTATTTATCCGGCGGGCCTTTATGGTCGGACGGGGCGGTCAGTGGTGTCCGCCAGGCGGAACGATCTGGAAAAACGAATGGCCAGAAGTTGCCTGTGTACGCGAGGCGTTCGAGGAAACCGGATTGCGCGTCACGATTACGCGTCCGCTGGCGATTTTCGATACTGCACACTACTTTCTGTGCTCGCTCAATCGCAACCGCTCTCAACTCAACCTGCGCGCCCGCGAGTGCATCGACGCGCGCTGGATCTCGCCTGAAGAACTTCTCAAAATTGGGACGATCATGGATCTGCGGCGCATCATTCCGCTGCTGGCCCTGACCGGACTTGGCGGACCGGTGCTTCCCGAAGGTCTGGAAGCAGCGGTCCCCAAAAAATTGTTCTGAGTTCGTCTATTTCTTCTTTTTCAATGCATTGCTCAGACGGCGCAACGCCGTTCTGATCCCTTCCTCCAATACCGGATGGTAGAACGGGCGTTCCAACAGCTCGTCCACGGTGTTCTGGCCTTGCACGGCCCACGCCATCAAATGCGAGGTGTGCTCCACGCCGGGCGCGAACATTTCTGCGCCAAGGAAGCGCCCGGTTTTTCGGCAGCCATACAAACGCACAACCCCCTGATTCTGCGCCAACATCGTCGCGCGCCCCTGATTATCATACGAAACCTCGCCGATTTCGATGTCGTTTTCATCGTAATCTACGAATCGAGGACCGACGATCGCCATTTGCGGCTCAGTAAACGCGAGCGCTAACGGTGTGCTTCGCTCATGTTCTTGCACGTCAGGAAAATTCGCTGCGTTGGTGCCGGCGATGGTTCCGTCATCGGCCGCGACATGCAAAAGCGGAAGGTCGTTTGTAACATCACCGGCGATAAAAATCTTTGAATCACCGCAGCGCATGGTCAGGTTATTAAATTCTGGCACGCCATGTCTGCCGAGTTTGAGGCCGGCTTTTTCAAAACCGATATTGTTAACGTTGGGCGTGCGACCAGTGGTGACGAGCAGTTTTTCAAAGACTTCGGTGTGCGATTCGCCGTTTTCGGTAATCCAGCTCATCTCAACTTGATTGCTTGGAGCGGGATTCGTCTCGATTTTCTGACAATTCAGATGGAAATCCATCGTTTTACTGAAAACTTCGCGCACGTTTTTTTGGATAACCGGATCGCTTACCGCGCCGATTTCACCAAAAGGCGAAAAGAACGTGACTTTGGAGCCGAGTCGCTGCAACGCCTGGCCGAGCTCAAGTCCGATGATTCCGGGACCTAAGATTGCGAGCGTTTTTGGGATTTCGTTAAATTCGAAAACGTCGTCACTGAGCACAAAGCGGTCGGCAACGTTTTTTACTTCCTCCGGAATGCGCGATGACGATCCGGTTGCCACCACAAATGCGTTGGCTTTGATAATGACGTCGCCATCTGCAGTTTCGACCTTGAGCGTATCCGAATCTACAAAGCTTGCATGGCCAAACATGCGAAATTCTTGAGGGATCTCTTCGGTTTGTCGGATGGTGGCGTTGACAAAACGATCGCGCTCTTTGCGCACGCGTCCAAAAACAGCCGGTGCGTCGATTTCGACTCCGTCCGGTACGCGAATCCCGAAAACATCTGCTTTTCCAATCGTTTCCGCGACGCTTGCCGCGTGAATCAAGAGCTTGGAAGGCATGCAGCCTACGCGTGCGCACAGGGTGCCGTACTGGTCGGCTTCGATGAGCACGGCGTTCTTGCCGGCTCGTTTTACAGCACTGTATGCAGTCAGTCCCGCGGTTCCTGCGCCGATAATGGCAACATCATAAAAGTGTTTTTTCATTAAATACCTCAATATCAGTAAATATTATCGATGCATCCATGCATGCAAATCGCGTTTATAACCCGGTGCAGTTTGAAAAGTAGTACAGTAAGCTACTACCTAACAACCTTCAGCCGCTGCGAATTTCTGTGATCAAAATGTCGGCATGCGATGAATCAAATGACATGGATGTCGGACGTTGGGCGAAAGGTTTGGTGGCCACAACCGTTCGCGAAGGTTTTTATGCGGCTAAAATGGTACGTTATATACGCTTTTTTATTTCTACCAGGTTTTTTTCATTCTTCTGGCATACCCTTTGCTTTGTATGTTCTCTATCGAAGTATTGCATAGGTGGTTACGAACTGCCTGAAACTTGTTGATCAAGGAGCACGTAATGAAAATGATGACGAAATCGATCATAATGTTGATGTTGGTAGCAATGTTCGGCTGGGGATGCGGAAATAGCAGTGACGGCCAGGGAACTGTTTTAGATAATGGTGGTGTCGATCAAAATTGTGACGAAAAACCAGTTTGTCCTGAGGGGCTTGAGAAAACCGACCAGTGTCCGCAAGACGATATCCACTGTGAAGAAGTAACGCTTTGCGGCACGACGATTCAGTGCTTCAAAGAAGTGGCGCATGAATGTGACGAGAAACTGGTTTGTCCAGACAATACGAAACAGACTTCGAAAGAAGATTGCGAAAAACTCGCCGCCGCCGGCATTGAGTGCAAGGAAGTCACCGCATGCGACGAGACGATTTTGTGTGCCGAGGACAAAACTTCCTGCGAAGAAAAGCCGCTTTGCCCCGAGGGTTCGTATGAGGTCCCGCGCGATAAATGCGAAACCGATGCCGACGGCGTCTTCAAATGTGAAGAAGTAACGGTTTGTGAGCAGACGATTTTCTGTGAAAAAACGCAGGTTAATTGCATCGTACCGCCGGAGTGCCCACAGGGAACAATCGAAGTCGAGAAAGCCCGTTGTGACTTCGATGATCCTGATGCCAAAAACTACTGCACGGTCGTCGAAGAGTGTGGCCAGGTTCTGTATTGCATGGCAGATCAAAACAATTGCGATGGAATTCCGGTTTGCCCGCAGGGAATGGGCGAAGTTGCGAAGTGCAAAGATCCAGACAGATGTGAAGCTGTGACCATGTGTGGCAAAACGATTCAGTGTGAGCCCAATGATCGCTAATCCGCTCTAAACCCACGTCGTCATGCAGTTTTGAAAATCCCTGAACCATCCAGACTCGCCAAAATCTCCTGAAATACGGAAGATTTTGGCGAGTTTTTCGCATTGAAGACGATTAAAATTATGTACAAAAACGCGTTTCGATGAGACTTGCTTTGGGCGGCAGGTTTTTTTACACAGCTACGGTCGTAGAGCCTGCGATTATCTGTGACGAAAATGTCGGTGCTCGCTGAATCAATGACATGGATGTCCGGTTTCGGTCTGGTGAGCAAATAAGCCGTTTTGTACAAGCGCGTTGTTTTGCTGGCTAAGTGACTGCATTATAAGCTGTTTTTGATGTTTTTTAGGGTTGGTTTGATGATCTGGCACACCGCTTGCTATGTATATTGAGCATGGTAGTAGCGCACAGGTAGTTTCGAATTACCTGACATATACTGATTTAAGGAGAGAGCGATGAAAACGATGATGAAATCGATCGTGTTGATGATGATGATTGCGATGTTCGCGTGGGGATGCGGGGATGATGGGGGCCCTGGAACCAATCTCGTAAACAATGCTGAAAATAATAAAGACGATAAGTGCGACGCTCAACTGATGTGCGAAGCGGAAGGCTACGACTTTGCGATTGCTGAATGTACGGCAGCCAACTCGCAGGCACCTTCGGTTTGCGAGACCTTTGAGCTTTGCGGCGAAAAAGTTGCTTGCCATAGTAAAGAAGGCAAAAACAACAATAATGGTTGCGAAGACAAGATCGAATGTCCCGCCGGCACCTATCAGATTGATAACTGCAACGATCCAGCGATTGCCGACAATTGCTCGGTCATGAGCATCTGCGAAGAACGTATTTTTTGAGTGAAAGGCGAGAAGCCAGAATGTGACGAGAAGCCAGTTTGTCCGGAAGGCCTGGAGCAAACCAACCAGTGTCCGCAAGACGACATTCACTGTGAAGAAGTAACGCTTT
>JBEBSM010000223.1:0-6648 GCA_040394315.1 Lujinxingia vulgaris | reverse complement strand
GGGATGGGGGGGGTGACGTGTGGTGGTGAGAGGGGATTGGGTGGTTTGAAACGTCGCGACCCCCGGTTTCACCGGGGGTTAGAACAACCGGCGCGCTGCGCACGGGTTTCACCCGGCTTCGCGGTGCGTGCGTTTGTGGGTTGGGTGGTGTGCGGTGGTTTGTGGATTGGGTGGGTTAAAACGACCAGCCGAGGTTGATGTTGATGAGGGGGCTGATGGTGTCGATGTCGGATTCGGCGGCTCTGGCATTAGGAGTTTTTGGTGTTCCGTCCATGACCTGGGCGTATTTGGCGCCGGCCTGGGCTTCGAAGGTGAAGCCGATGTTGGTGGCGATTTTGTAGCCGAGGAATGCGCCGAATTCGAAGCGGGAGCCGGTGGCGTAGATGAGGTAGGTGCCGTCGTTATAGGTTTTGTCGGAGACGTTCTGGTAGCGGGCTTCGAGGCCGAGTTGCATGCCGTGGTTGAAGTCGCCGAGGGCGTAGAAGCGGCCCTGGGCACCTAGTTCCCAGACGGGGAATTTGTAGTCGTTGGCGTTTACTTCGACGGTCTGGCTGCCGTAGGCGCCGATGAGGGCGATGCCGACTTTGGGGATGACGTGGTATTCGGCGGTTAGTTCGAAAACAGGGTTGAGGAGATGAATGGGGGAGAAGGTGATGGAGAGCATGTGGGAAGTGAGGGGGGCTGCTGGTGCGTTGGGTGTGAGCTCCTGGGTGGATGGTTGTTCGGCAAATGCGGTGTTGAGTGGGAGCGTGGTGATGGCGAGTGAGGTGAGGAGGATAAGGCTTAGAGATTTCATGGTGGCTCGGCTGGTTAATTTGTAGTGGTTGTGTTTCAACGAATTGGCGTATTGAGCCAGTAGACGCATTTGTGGAGTGGACGCGTCGCGTAGTCGGCGCTGGGGGACACAAATTGTTTTTTGGTAATGCTTGGTCGTCGAGACTATTCGCGTTTGTATTTTTGGTCAATCGACGTGTCTTTGTAGGGTGCTGAAGAGAGGAGTTAGGATGAGAAGTGAAGTAAAGCCGATACTGTATTCTTTTCGCAGGTGTCCTTATGCGATGCGGGCGCGTCTGGGGTTGGCGTCGGCCGGTATTGCGTGTGAGCTACGTGAGGTGGTTTTGCGGGATAAGCCGGCGGAGCTTTTGGAGGTGTCGCCGAAGGCAACGGTGCCGGTTTTGGTGTTGGGCAGTGGTCAGGTCATTGATGAGAGCCTGGATATTATGAAGTGGGCGCTCGAGGACCAGGATCCGGAGGGATTGTTTACGCTGAGTGAGGAGCAGTATGACAAGGTCGATGATTTGATTGCGCGTAATGACACGGTGTTTAAGGCGGCGTTGGATCGTTATAAATATCCGTGGCGCTATGAGCTGTCGGAAGAAGAGGCGTTGAAGCATCGTGATGCGGGTGCGGAGATATTGCGCGACCTGGATGTGATGCTGACGGATAGAATGTGGCTTTTGGGGGATTATCCGACGCTTGCGGATATGGCGCTGCTGCCATTTGTGCGGCAGTACTCGATTGTGGACAAAGAATGGTTTGCGGCGGAGCCGTGGGCGCGATTGAATCGTTGGTTGTATGACTTTTTGGAGTCGGAGCGATTTGAGGCGATTATGACGCGGTATCCGCAATGGAAATCGGGTGATGAGCCGACGGTTTTTCCGGGCGAATAGGGATTTTTGATAGATTTGGGGGGCTTGATTTCTCGGGCAGGTGTGAGCGGTGGCGTGTTGAGAATTGGTGAATTACGCACGGGAACGATATTTGTGTCGTAGTCGATTTACTTCTCATCCGTTATCCGTAACGAGGAGTCTGTAGTGTTTATTAAGGAGTCAAAGGAGTCGCCGCGTATTTTTAAGAGCGACTTGTTGGATGCGTTTTCACGAACGCATTGGGTTATCGTTCCGTTGTTGTACGGGCCGGCTATCGCATTCATGGTGTGGTATAGCGCCTTTCGAATGGACGTAGGCATCTTTAATACGGCGTTGCTTGCGGGGGTGGGCTGGTTCGTGTGGACGTTCGTTGAGTATGCGCTGCATCGCACGGTATTTCACTGGGTTCCGAAAGTATCGTGGGGTAAACGGGCGCATTTTTTGATGCACGGGGTGCATCACGACATGCCGCGCGACAAATATCGTTTGGTGATGCCGCCGATGGTGAGCGTTACGCTGTTTTTTGTGTTTTTAGGGCTGTGGTTTGTGCTTTTGGGCAAGAACGCGTGGGCTTTTCATGGCGGGTTTGTGTTTGGGTACATGGTTTATGACATCATTCATTATCATGTTCACCATGGTCGGACGCGTTTTCGGTGGCTGCGGCGGTTGAAAAAGCATCATTATAGCCATCATTTTGCGCCGGGTTATGACGAGCGCCGTTTTGGTGTATCGACGCGGTTCTGGGACCGGTTGTTTGGGACGGACGCGATTCCGGTGCCGGAGTCTGAGCGTGCGGCGCGTGCAAAGGCGCGGGCGAAATCACGTGAACGTGTGCGTGGGCACCGCGAGTTGCCGGGATAATTGTGGCGGATTAAGTAGGAAGGGTACGGGGCAAATCAAAACCGGTCGATATTGATGGGTGGGAAGTCAGGATTCGGCCGGATAGGTTTGCAGGAGGTATTGGATCGAGGCGTCGATCATGGCGCGCAAAACATTCTCGTCGATATCGGCGAGTTTTTTGATGTAAATGCAGGAAACCGCGGATTTGTGTTTGCCAAGGATTGCTAAAAATTGGTCGCGTTGCTGGGACGGTAGGGTCAGGTACAGGGAGATTTGTTGTTTCCTGGGTGAGAATCCAGCGAGGAACATGTCGCCCTGGTGACCGCTGGCGTAGCGGTAGTGGTAGCTGCCGACGCCGATCATGCTGGTGCCCCACATGCGTGCCGGGAGGCCTGATTGTTCTTCGAGCATGGTGAGGATCTTGAAGCAGTCTTCGCGAACGGTTGGGTTCTCGATGGTGTTTAGAAAGTCCGCCGGATCTTCATCGGTTTGTTGTGTTTTGTTGGTGGCCATAAAAACTGAGGGGATAAGAGGGTGCGTTAATGGTTTTGGAGGCCGTCGAGGAGATTCTGGATGTTTTGATGGGGCAGTTGGTTTTGTTGGGCAATATGGATGTAGTCGGAGAGTTGTTGGATGGTCTGGGGGCGAACTTTGAGGAAGTGCAGGCGAAGGAATCCTTCGAAGTCGACGGGTGCGACTTTGGGAGCGACGGCAATGATTAGCTTTACGGTCTTTGGGGAGATTGCGCGCAGGGCCATGGGTGGCCGTGTGTGGGTGTGGGCGGCAATCGCGAGGCTAGCTTCTTGAATGGCGTCGAGCGCGGTGTTCAGGCGCGGGCTATTCTTTAGTTTCTCAAAGGACCAGTCTTCGAGTTCGAGGGCTGCGATCAAACCCATCAAAATTGCGGAGGGGAAAGCGCTTTTGGATGCAAGCTTTCGGTCAATTTTGGCGGGTAGTCCGCCGCGTTTGAGGAGTTGGACGACGCTTTTGACGGCGTCGTTGCTTCCTTCAAAGGGGGAGGGCGTGAGCGGTGGAAACCAGTAGACGGTGCCGGGTGTGGGGAGAACTTCGCCAGGCAGGGGGCCGGGGTAGCTGAGAAACGAGATCATGCCGGTGACGACGTGATCGGGATTGAAATGCGCGTGGATATACTGGCGATCGTCGAGTCCGGGTGTCAGGTTGACGAGAATTGCGTCGGCAATGCCCTGGACGAATTCTTCAAACCATTGGCCGCGCAGTCCGGTGGAGGGAATGCATAAGTAGACCTGGTCCCAGGGCTTGCGGGCGATCTCATCGATGTCTGAATACACGTCAAAGTCGCGCAGCTCCACGGGTTTTTGGCGAGGGTTGGAGCGATTGAGCGGGTAAAGGTTGAATCCCTGCCGGGTTTCATCGACGTATTTTTCACGGACGAAGAAGGATACGTCAGCGCCAGCCAGCGCAGCATGATGTGCGAATACCTGGCCAACTGCACCTGCTCCGACAACGAGAATTTTCATTGGTAGACTCCAGCCTAAATCACAAAATTGCCCATTCATACCTATTTGAAGGGGGGCGCAGCTTACCCGTATGAAGGCGTCATGTAAATCGTTGTTGAAGGATCGCGTTGCATGATAGAGAGCGGATGGTTTGGGATCGTTTTGGGTAACATAACGTTGAAAAATAGAGAGTGGCAGGATGCGAGATAAAGAAGTTTCGGAGGATGCTGAAGCGGCGGATGAGCGTTTTCAGTTTGTAATTCAGCCGGTTCAGGAAGTTTGGGGAACGGAGGCAGATACGAGTTTGCATCTGGTATTGAATGCGCCTGAAATTCCGGGGAATACGGGTAATATTGGCAGGTTGTGTGCGGGTGCGAACATCTGGTTGCACCTGGTGGAGCCGCTTGGTTTTGCGCTCGATGATCGATATTTGAAGCGGGCGGGTCTGGATTATTGGCCGAATGTGAAGTTGTGCCTGCATTCGTGTTTTGAAGAGGTGGAGGCGATCTTCAATCGTGAGAAGATGTACTTTTTGACCAAAAAGGCGTCCAGAACATATAGTGAAGCGTCGTATCAGCCGGGTTCTGTGCTGGTTTTGGGGCGTGAGACCAAGGGGCTTGATGACGCGTTGTTGGAGCGTTACGCGGATCGGGCGATTCGGATTCCGACGACGGACAAGGTACGTAGCCTGAATATGTCGAACGCTTGCGCGATCGTCGTTTACGAAGCGCTTCGGCAGCTCGATTGGCAGCCGTTGGGTGAGTAATGTTGCTCGCTGTAGGATGCGCTTTTGGTGGTCTGGGGGGAGCGGCGGCTCCAAAAGCCGTTCGGGGGTGGGGGGGTAGTAAAATTTTTGGTCGTAGGATAAGTTCGTAGCACGAAGTTCCGCCCGAACGCCTGTGTTTTGCAACGCCCATGCAGGAAAAGTAGGGACATTGAAGTAGTGAAGGGCTGACGTGACGACAGTATTTGGTAACTATCAACTGATTGAAATGATCGGTAAAGGTGGAATGGCGGAAGTCTTTCTCGCCCGGCGCTTTGGTGCCGAAGGGCTTGAGAAGCAGCTTGTTATCAAAAGGATTCTGCCGGAGTTTTCGCAGAATCGTCGTTTCGTAGATATGTTTATCGCGGAAGCGAAGATTGCGATGGGATTGAATCATCCCAACATTGTTCAAATCTATGATTTCGGAAAGGTGGACGACGACTACTATCTCGTGATGGAGTACGTGGATGGCGTCAATATCTCGCAGTTTTTGAATGCTTGCCGGCGTAGTGGAAGTGCGCTGGGTCTTGGAAACGCAATCTATATTGCGGTGGAGCTTGCGAAGGGGCTCGATTATGCGCATCGCCGGCTGGACCGATACGGTAACAGTCTGGGGTTGGTGCATCGTGATATCAGTCCGCACAATATACTGATTTCGTTCGATGGTACGGTCAAGCTGGTCGATTTTGGGATAGCGAAGGCGACGAGTATCGCGGACGACAACCCGAATGAAGTGAAGGGTAAGTTCAGTTATATGAGTCCGGAGCAGGCGTCGAATGGGCTGGTAGATCCGCGCAGTGATCTGTTTAGTCTGGGGATCGTCCTGTTTGAGATGGTGTGCGGGCGGCCGTTGTTTCGGCAGACAACGGACGATCAAACGTTGAGTTTGGTTCGCTCGGCGGTCGTTCCTGATATCCGTTCATTGAATGCGGAAATACCGGCGGCCCTGGAACATCTTTTGTACAAAACATTGGCCAGGTTGCCGGAGGATCGTTACGCGACCGTGCGTGACTTTCAGCTAGATCTGACGCGTGTGTTGTACAGCCTGGACGAAATGTATGACGGCGTAACGGCTGCCGAGCAATTGCGCCGTGTTGAGCCATTTTTGTATCGTGGGGAAACGCAGGAACTCAGTGAGTATTCGTATTCTGAGAGCGATGAGGTTGCGACGGCGGTGGTGAATATGGCGTCGGCTGCGGGAAGTGAGGATTTGTCGAGCGACTCGACTCGCGCCCTGCCATCGAATCCAAACGATCCCATGAGTACTCGCCGACGCAAAGAAGTCGTGATGGTAGCGGGGCGTGCGTATGGTCTGGCGAAGCTGCGGCGAACGATCGGTAATGATCGTTGGCAGTTTGTGTATCAGGCGTATCGGCGGTTGGTTGATTCGATCGCGTATAAAAATGATGCGGTCGTACATCGCCTGGATGTTGACGGGTTCATGATGTTGCTGGGGCTTCCGGTATCGAGTGAGAACGATTCGGAGCGTGCTGCTTTTATCGCGTTGGACCTTCAAGATGCGTTATCGGGGATAAGCATGGGACTGGATTACCCGATTCAGCTTGGGATCGGGATTGCGGTCGGTGAGGTGTTGCTGGAACAAGATCCGGGGCGTGTGTGGCGTCGTTATGGTTGGACGTATTTTGGTACCAGCCACGAGGTCGCGGAAAGTTTGGCGCGTGCGGCGTATGCGCGCGAGATCTTGATCGGAAGTTTTGCGTATCGTCGTGTTCGGCGAGAATTTGATTGTGTGCCGGTTGATGAAGTTCGGGTTTCTGCGACGGATGGGACGCAGTGGCCGGTGCAATCTTTTCGGATTGTTGGGCCTAAGAGCACGAAGGATCGGCTGGACGAGCTGCGCGATTCGTATCGCAATGTCTACGGGCGTGAGATTCCGCGCAAAGAGTTGCGGACGATC
>JBEBSM010000222.1:0-6726 GCA_040394315.1 Lujinxingia vulgaris | reverse complement strand
TCGCCCGAAGCGGCCGAAGACACCGCCGAATCAAACGACTGATCCCGGCCCTATCGCCAAACCCACCTTTTCGACGTACCCATTCGAAACCCAGCCACAACAAGGGGAACGACCATGGAAGAATTCATCTCGGTCGATAAAGCTCAACAAAAAATCTTGAGCCGCATCGGCCGCACCCATTCCGAACGCATCGCACTCACCCACGCTTCAGGCCGCACCCTGGCAAAAGCCGTCAACGCCCCCGAAGATTCGCCGCGCTTTGATAACTCCGCAATGGACGGCTACGCCGTACGCTTTGACGATCTTGCGACACTCCCCCGCACCTTAGAAATCACCGATACCATCGCCGCCGGTTCCGTCAGCAACCAGACCCTACAAGCCGGCCAGGCCATGCGAATCATGACCGGCGCACCGATTCCACCCGGCGCCGATACCGTCATTCAACAAGAACTCTGCGACCGCGACGGCGACCACGTCATCGTTCGCGAACTTCCCCGTGGCCAACAAGGCGCCAACATCCGCTACGCCGGAACCTACATGAAAACCGGCCAACCCGTCGTTCGCCAGGGCAGCGTCATCTCCCCCGCAGATATCGGAATCCTGGCAACCTTCCGCACCAGCATCGTCGAAGTCTACCGCCAACCCGTAGTCGCCATTTTAAGTACCGGTGAGGAGCTCGTCGAAATCGATCAGCCCCCCGGCCCCGGTCAGATCGTAAACTCCAACGCCTACATGCTCGAAGCACTCGTTCGACAGGCCGGCGCAATCCCCATTGTACTACCCATCGCACGCGACAACCGCCAAGAAATCCACGCCGCATTCACAAACGCTATCAACACAGCCGATATCGTCGTCAGCTCCGGCGGCGTTTCTGTCGGTGACTTTGACTTCGTACGCGAAGTCCTCGACGACCTCAGCGGCGGCATGGAATTCTGGCGCATCCGCCTGAAACCCGGCAAACCCTTAGCCTTTGGCATCGCCAACAACCAGCGCGCCACACCTATTATTGGCCTGCCCGGCAACCCCGCCTCAAGTTTCGTCGGATTCCATCTATTCGTTAAACCAGCACTCGCCATCGCCAGCGGCCAGAGCCTCGCCCAGGCCATGCCAGACACCATTCGCGCCCAGCTCTCCGCTACCGTCCACGGCGCCCGCGGACGACGCGCCTACATCAGCGGCCGCCTAAATTTCCAAACCGGCCACGACGCGATTTTCGATCCAGGCGGCGACCAGAGTTCCGGAAACGCCGCCCTTTTCTGCGGCTCCAATGCGCTGGCCTTCGTCGAAGAAGGCGTCCGTGAACTGCAAGCCGGCGATTCCATCGACGTAATTTTGCTCTAAAAAATTACCAGCAAGACGGCAATTCATTAAATACCGCCAGATTCCCTGGCGGAACCTCCCCAAAATCACTGCATTCTTCGCCAGACATCAGCCGGTAGTCCGTGCTTGCGAAATAATCACGCGCACTCTCCGGCAAGTTTTTGCCATTGTGCAGCTCCCACGCCATCGTTTTCGGCAAGCGACAAACGCCATCCAACGCATCAAAGCGCTCCAGCCCCTTCAACGTCGGCGCTGCAATCACCAAAAAGCGCTCCACCGCCACGTCGGTCGCCTTGACCGCCTGAAACTGGCCCAGGGAAATCGGACGGTTCGTCGGCAACGTCTCATTTCCGCTTGAATAGATCACCAACGCACCGTCGCCCTTGCCATACAGATTGATCACGCGCACAAAAAGCGGCGTACTCGTCTCAATCCATAGTTCCGTATTCTGGCCGTTACACAGAGCACCACCCGGTCGCGTATCCATGTGCAGCGCAACATCACCACGGTTCACCGGCAGCGCAGGAAGATACGTCTCGCGATCCATTTCCGGCGCAATTGCCTGCGGAAAACGCATCGCTCCAACGCCGCGCACCGTTTCTCCAAGATCCAGCTCCAGACTCAACTCCAACATCGCCTCCTGGCCCGGCAACACGACAATTTTTCCGCGCATTACGCCATCAACACCATTGGGCAACCCAAGGCTCGACCAACGATCCGGACGATGCATCGTCGTAAAACCGTTATTACCAAGCGCCGTCAACATCAGTCCATGCAACCACTCAACCCGCGGACCACCATTGACCCCGTTATCGTTAATCGTATCGATCACAATCGTCGGTGCACGTCCATCGACCACAAACGCCTTAAAGCTATCCGCCGCAAGACGCTGCAATTCTGCTTCCATCTCGCGCCGAGGCTCCGCATACAACGCTGCAACCTGATCACGCTTGACCACCGCCATCACGCACGCCTGCTCCCCATCATCATTCGCTCGCCAGGTTGTAACCAGCCCCGCAACCTGGTCACACCGATAACCCTGACAAATGCGTTCAATCAGCCGCGTTCGCGCACGCGACAGAGCAACCTCACTCGCGTTCGGCGTCGTCAACACTTCAAAAGCAGTTTCCTGATGATAGCCCGTCGGCGGAACCAGATTCCCCCGACACGCCTGCGGATCGGATGGCTTTTTTGTCGTTGGCTGCTCCGTTACCGTCCCCACAGCCGCCGTACTGCATGCTCCTGCCAATAATGCGATTGCAAGACACACACCCAAACCAGCTTTTACAGTTCTCATCATTCTACCGCTCCACAGTAATCTCGATCATTCTTGCGCGAAATTTCATGCACTCATGTATACGAATCAGTCTTGGAAAACACCAGCGTGCCAGATTTACTCTACGCACCCATACCGCATTTATTCATTCACCGCGTTCCCCCGACCGCTGTGTTTCTATTGGGCAGCACCCATGTTAGCCACCCAAATTCGCTGTATTTCACAAACCACTACGACTCCCACTCCCCAAAACCGGCGTCTTTCACAACTTCAAAAAGTAGTTTTATACTGAACACGACAGTTTTTCGAATTTCTAAAAGTGAGTTTACACCAAATTCGGTGTACCTCAGGGTTTTCAAAATGTGAGATCACGCCAAATTCGGTGTACCTCAGGGTTTTCAAAATGTGAGATCACGCCAAATTCGGCGTACTTCAGGTTTTTCAAAATGCGAGATCACGCCAAATTCGGCGTACTTCAGGTTTTTCAAAATGCGAGATCACGCCAAATTCGGCGTACTTCAGGTGACCGAAAAGTGGAGTCACACCCAAACCGGTGCATTTCGGCTATCCGAAAAGCGAACCCTTGCTGATTCTGGTGTCTCTTCAACAGTCCAGAATCTAAAATCCACCCAACGCCGATACCTCACTCATTGCAGCAATCCCTCCCCACAGATAACCTTGCTGTGACCTGTGTCAGCGCGGTTCATCAACGGCCACTCCTACAAATTTCCATTACGATTAAATAATACATGTCGTAGCGCGTCATAACGTCGTTCTAAAACCTAACGAGTTACGCTACGATTCAATGAGTTCTTTGTTAATTACCTTCCGGAGTTTTTATGATCGCACTCGCCAGTAAGAAAAGGATTTTCTTTCGCCAATCAACCTTTGTATCTGCTTTCCTTATTGTTGCCGTGAGTCTCTCCGGATTGGTTGGCTGTAGTTCTGGTGAGGAGATAAAGCGCCCGGATCCGAATTCAATTGCGTCAGGTCCGACAGTTTCCGGTCCACGCGAGGGAGTTTATCTGCGCGCTTCCTTCGACGATGATCCCTCGATGTTAATCGGCCGCTTTGTTTCCGACGGTGTCGCCGCAAACGACATCGACGAGAACCGCGCCGTTCAAACACAGTGCAGTCAATTCATTAAATACAAAGAAGTCCGTGCTGCGGGCGAATTCAACGAGTATTACCAGAGCTCAAAATCTGCGAAAGCATCGCTTGGAATCCAATCCACGATGACTGGCACACCCAACGCCAACGCAGGTTTCGGTAACGAGCAGAGTACCGAAGTACGCGTTCAATACAAATTATCCAAAAAGATTGTCGCCCACATCGAAGATCACGCCGGCTTCACCCAATGCTGTGAAGCAGCCGCCGGCGCTTGTTCCGGTAAGTATATCGGCGAATTCTGGCAGGGTACCGGAACGATGTATCAGCAGGCTGGCCGCGCAACCGGTTTCGATGCTGCCGCAACAACCGGCGAAGTCGTCACCATCGCCGGCAACCACGGAAACGCCGACGTGCAGATCGCCGACGGTTGGGCCTGGAAGCGCGCCATGAGTTTCGACGACATGTACTTCGCATTCCGCGTCATGGACGCAGAAATCGCCGGTTGCGCCTGGGCCGACCGTCCCCCACGTAGCGAACTTGGCCAGTATTTCGTCGGCATTTCACCACCGGCCGACACCGAAGACATCGCTCGTACCTACGCCATGCGACATGCCCGCACACAGGTCGTCAATTATCTTGGCGAATACATCAGCACGCAAAGCGTCAGTAAATCCAGCCTGCAAGGATACCTCGAAAGCGAAGATATCGTCTCCGCTGCTGCAGAAGGAATCGCAGCGCGCGTCAAAGACGAGCGCTACTGCACCCCAGATCGCATCGAAAAACCCGAAGGCAATCTGTTCATCGTGAAAGTACTTGCCTTTTTCCCCGATGCCGAAGCACACGCTGCGGCCAAAGAAGTCGTGAAGGCTGTGAGCGAAAAAGTCGAGCCGACCGCAGAGCTGAAAGAGCTTTCGGCCGAGCTTGAAAAGGAAAAACAATGACAAAAACTTCCCTTCTTAGCATTTGTCTGCTGATTACAATTACCGCTCTGTCAGCCTGCACGCCCTGGCACGTCAAGTACGGAATCCCGGATGGCGCCGATATGAAATCGCCGGAAAACACGGCGAAGCTCATCGAAATCATGCGCGCAGATCGCGGCTGGGACGGCTACCAGGCAGCCGAAATTCTCGTAAACGCAGATCCGGCCGTGACTGCACCCCACATGACCGAAATGTTCGAAGCACTGAGCGTTTTCTGCTTGTATGATGCCAAGAACGCAACGCCCGCCTACTCGCCACCAGTTGATGAATACGAGGACGAATACGAGACGTACACCCCAACGAGCAGAGCAAGTGATGACGGCGTCAACGATTACGGTTGTCCGTTGCTTGAAAAAGCCGCCAAACTCCATGGCCCCAGCGCCGTGCCACACGTCGCAAGGCTCAATACCTTCGCCGCAGTGAAAACACTCGGCGCACTTGGCAACGACGGCCGCTCAGCCGCACACACTGTAATTGCAGCACTTGGCTCACCGCACGCAACCATTCGCCTCGAGGCCGCAGACGCACTGTTAAAACTCGCCTACCCCACGCCCGAAATCCTCGGTGCGCTGGCAGTCACCGCCGAAGCCGATGCCGATCCATACGTACGCGAAGCGTCCGAGCGTTCCTTCCGAACATTGAGCGCGCTGGCACTTGCCAATCCCGTGCAAGAACCATCCCCCACAACACCCACACCCGGCAATGGCACGGATAATAACAATCCGAACCGCGCCGGCCTTGATGCACCCAATGACTTTGCCCTGATTATCGGCATCGAAAAGTATCGCGGAACGCTACCACCTTCGACCGCAGCACTTGCAGACGCCAAAATGTTTGCAAACATCGCAGAAAAAACGCTCGGTGTTCCGCGCCGCAACATTATTTTGCTGACCGATGACGACGCCACCAAGTCTTCCCTGGATTCGTATATCGAGGACTGGCTGCCAAAGAACATCAAACCCGATTCACGCGTCTATTTCTTCTTCGCCGGCCACGGCGCGCCGGATCCACAAACTGGCAAAGGCTATCTTGTCCCCTGGGACGGAGATCCACGCTTTATCGAGCGCCAGGGAATCGGCGTCGATGACGTCGCCAAAAAGCTCCAGAACCTTGGAGCCAAGCAAGTCGTCATGATGGTCGATTCGTGTTTCTCTGGTTCGGGCGGTCGCAGCGTTCTTGCACCAGGCACCCGGCCCCTGGTTCCGGTCAAGGAGTTTGAGCCCATTCCAAAATCCACCCAATTCGCCATGCTCGCTGCCGCCGGCTCCAATGAAACCACCGGCACCACCCCGGATGGAAGCCACGGATTGTTCTCGCATTATCTTTTCGAAGCACTGCGCGGAAAAGCCGATGCAAACAACAACAACCGTCTGACCCTCAACGAAGTCATCGAGTTCGTCGGAACACGCGTTCCAGACGAAGCCCGCCGCGACAACCGCGAGCAAACCCCGCGCTACATGTTTAGTGCAGACTCGGTCGGCGAACTAGAAGTAACAAAGTTCCAATAAGCCGTTTGCATCAGCGGCAAACTTCCGGCACCGGAAGTTGTTTGTCCTCCAGCATATACCCAATTGTCTGGAGGACAGACGTGCACGTCTTGTCATTGTCCAGATCTTTGGCGATCGGACCGCACGCAGCCCCCACCCCCTCCACATCCTTTACTTCGTCACAGCATCGCACCATCTGCCGACATTCCGCAGGCTTACAACCCGTGGTCAGCGACATGCCAAGCATTGTGAAAATCGAAAATATCAGCAAAACTTGTGAACTCGTGGTTTTCATACTATCTCTTTTACAAATAAACGGAGTTAATCTTCTTCTGCGTGAACTTTATCGCGAAGCTTTCGGTGTTGCACCACTTGTTTATACACAAAAGTCGTAATCGAGCTAAATCTGAATGCATTTCCGGGAAATCTGCGTATAGTACTCGTAGAGTCAAAGGCGACTTACTGAGGGCGCTGTGATCGAAGCTTCCACAAAACAACAAGTAATGATCGGCCGCTACGAGCTTGTAACACGGCTCGCGACCGGCGGTATGGC
>JBEBSM010000221.1:0-6730 GCA_040394315.1 Lujinxingia vulgaris | reverse complement strand
TAGTCATTTCAATCAAACCATCTTCCAACGCCGGATATAAGTAGTTCGCCCGAACAGTCGGACGATGCTTCAACCCAAGCTGAGTTTGGATCTCCAAAGCAGCTAATGCACCAGCCTTCAATATTAATAGTACCCGTTTGACTTGGTCGGTGACTTGGTCGGTGACTTCCGTGGTGACTTCCATGGCGACTTCCGTGGTGCCACCCTCAACCACCTCACTCACCACCCTTTTATCACCACGAATCGTCACCAAATAATCTTCCGCAAACCGAAACTCCAACCACAACTCGTTCGGATCATGCCCAACCACCGGCTCCGGCGTCCCCGCCTCACGACACGCCTGAAAAATCCGATAAATCCCTCGTCCCCATGCCTCAATCTCACCAGCCCGAAAGAACGTATTTCCCACATGAGGATTGAACGGCATCGACGTATGCTCGCCCAATAACTTATCCAACGATCACCCGTCCGACAGCACGCCCGGATTCCAGATCCGCAACCGGCAATCCTACACTCTGAGCAGGCCTTCAAAAACAGCATGAAATATATTATGACTGAAACTCTGACCGAACAATTTCCGGACTCCAGTTTGAGGCATCAATGGACTATCTGATCGATCTTTACATTCTTTGCAAAGCACGGACTGGCAAAGTGGATAAATTCCTAAACTTCGTCCACCCACGTAGATCAGATCACATAGTAGTGCTCGAATCCCGAGAAGTTACTCTCGAAGACGCCAAACATCGGGGCCTGAGCGACGCTTCCTTTCAACTATCATTATCTGGCAACGATTCGACCAAATTCAGATCATTTTCAATCCATTACATTAAAGATGAAGCTGTCCTATATTCCATCTCAATCGATGCGGCTCGCCAAAACGAAGTCAGAGGACTACTTAAAGATATGCTGAAGATACTTGATGGAGATTTTGCATTTGCCGCCGCCGAGACGCCGCCAGCTACAGATATCGAAGATTTCTATCATTGGGTAATTGTCGCACCTAAACCTGAGTGGATTATTGGTGATATAAACAGCTTACGATCTATTTAGTTTCATTCGTTATGAGCTAAACCTTCTCTTCTAGCCTGAACATTTAATGACCGAACAATTACAAATCAAAATCACGTTCGAATTCGCAAATGCATTAGCTCCACTAAATTGGCAAGCCATTGCATTTGCCATCGAACAAGACATTATGCACCCGGACTGCGCTATCGAAATGGCAATGGACTTACTTGCCACCGGTGATGAGTCCGCCACAGTCCTCGAACTAGCGTCTTTGCCTCCGGATTCTCCAGTAATGAGCCATGTTAAGGAGTTTTCCGCAACAGAACCTGAAGTTGAGATATCATTACTGCAACGAACGTGGGCCTTCATCCTACTGTCCTGGATATTTAATCGTCAGGAAAACTATGTAGACCCACTCGATCTTGTGGAAAAAGTCTATTCAGACTTAGGCTATCCAGAACAAGTCGCGCCATTTGTTCGATATATGCCTTCCGACGAACCCGCCCTCAAAACCAAAGCCTTGAACGAGCAACGTTTGTTTGAGAAATGGGCCGACTACCTTAAAAGTGAATTCTGTTTTTTCACAACTAATCATTGAGAAAATGCTTCATAACCCGTCATGACTCATTCAAGCATAAGGATTCAAAATGAACGTAGCAAACAGTGCAAAACTCACTCTCAAATTGAAGGAAGTTAACAAGTTTAGTGCATTTTCTTGGGAGCAAGCACGTAAGAAACTAGAGCAAGCGGGTTAGTATGTGTTAGGGCTCGGCCCACATCCGACCACCGGACATTAGTCAGGCCAACCCTGCCCGGATGCCAGGCGTTGCTCTATCATTTTGTGCCGACTCTCGGTGTCGATATCGAACACATATTGATCCAGCGTTTCAATCGCTTCTTCTGGTGAAGTTCTGGCGAGGTTAATAGCGCTTATAAACGCAGGTATATCTTCTTTCAAAAGAGGATAACCAAACATGCTAAATAGATAGCCGAACACTTCGAAGATTATCGAGCGTGGGTCGGTTATCAGTAAGTCCGGCGATTCCTCCCGTTCCATCGTAAACAGCACGTATTCCGCAGTGTCCGTTACAAAACCACAACATACGTGACCCGCCTGCCAGTCTTCTAGCAGTTGGATGACGTCATCGAGCTCAATTTCATCAAAAGACTCGAATTTTTTAGAGTTCCATTCAATGAATCGTTTTCCCGGATAACCTTTGCGCTTGTTCCCCAACGACAAAGCCGCGGCCTGAATCGCCGCCACAATCGCTCCCGTCCCGTCCACAACCCCCACACCCCCCATCCTCGCCACCAACAACTCCCGGTTTTTCAGCGCGGCGTGCACGGAATCAACCAACACATCACCCGTAAGCGATTCATCGTCCAACACGATTGCCGCGCCCTGTCGTTCCAGCGCCGCCGCGTTCGCGCCCTGGTCACCACGGCTCGAAGCATCCGGCAACGGAACCAAAATCATCGGCTTTTTCAAATACATGACCTCGGTAATCGTGTTGGCGCCGGCGCGACAAATAATCAGGTCGGCGGCCTTCATCAGATCGCAAAAACCGTCCGAAATGTACTCGTATTGATGATAGCGCGAAGACTGTTGTCCATCGCTTAAATTTCCTTTGCCGCACACGTGATGCACTTCGATGTTTTCAGCGAGCGCGGGGATGGACGCGCGAATGGCCTCGTTGATTCGCGCGGCGCCAAGGCTGCCACCAAATACCAGTATATTCGTGCGTGCAGGATTTACCTTGAACAGCTCCACCGCGCGCGATGCATCCGCGTTCTTCAGCTCGTGACGCACGGGATTGCCGGTGCAAACCGCGTTTTTTCGCAACAGGCGCAGGCGCTTCAAATTCGATTCGGACGACACACAAACCCTATGTGCAAACGGCACAGACAGACTATTCGCCAGCCCTAACGAACTATCCGATTCATGAATAACTACCGGGATCTTCAACTTGCTGGCAGCAATCACCGCCGGCAGCGCTACAAAACCGCCTTTGCTAAACAGTATATCCGGCTTTTCTCGCTTCAAAACGCTGTACGCATCCGACACACCTCGCACCAACTCCAGCGGAACATCCAGGTTTTTCACGGTCCAATAACGTCGCAAGCCCTGCGCCCGAATCGGGAAAAACGCTACATTCGCCTGTTCGACCAGTTTTTGTTCGATGCTCCCCGCTCTTCCCAGGTACATCGTCTCGAAACTTTCGGCGTGAAGCGCCTCAATGATGGTCAGGCACGGCACGACATGCCCGGCCGATCCGCCGCCAACGAACGCTATTTTGTAGTTATTGAGAAACATTTTTCACACACCGGTATTCAGTTTTTTAGTGGCGGCCGTACCCTCGCTTTGCAATACGCATTGCATGGAACCACCAAAATTGCGTGAACGCTAGTCAGAGCTTTCGCAAACCCACCCCCCACCCCCCCCATCCCCAAAACCCCACAAGCACCCACCAAATACACCTTGCATAAACCCCCATCCTATGTTGCGTTAAACATTAGCAAATACTGCGAAACCAACACACAAACTCATGACAGAAGCGACCAATGATCGAGCATGTGCCGGTTCGTGAAGCAGGGGTGTTTTTTCCCGGCGACGTCATCGAACGAAAATATCGGATTGTGAACCTGCTTGCCGAAGGCGGTATGGGCAGCGTTTATCACGCCGTGCAAGAGCCGCTTGGCCGCGATGTCGCGCTCAAGGTCCTCAAGCCCGGTAACGATTCGCCCGCCGAGCGCGACGCCAGGCTTAAACGATTTTTTCGTGAAGCCAGTGTTTCCAGCCGCCTGCAGCATCCCAATACCGTAATGATTTTTGATTACGGGGAACTGGCCGATGATCAGGGATTTTTCCTGACCATGGAGTTTTTGCACGGCTGCGTTCTTCGCGACCTCATGCCGCCCGGCAGCTACCTCGAACCATCGCTCGCCATTCACATCGCGATGCAGATCGCAGGCTCGCTGGCCGAAGCGCACGCGGCCGGCGTCGTTCACCGCGATCTCAAGCCACCGAACGTCATGATCGTCGAGCGCGGCGGTGATCCATTCTTTGTAAAAGTCGTCGATTTCGGCATCGTCAAAGATCTCGAAGACAATAACAACGATGAACTCACCGCCGAAAACACCCTGCTCGGCTCCCCAACCTACATGGCGCCGGAGCGCTTTCTCTCCACAAAATCCGATTCCCCGGCGGTCGATATTTATGCGCTCGGCATCCTATTGTACGAAATGCTCGTCGGCCGCCCGCCTTTTCAGCGCGAAGGCGAGGCGACTGTTCACCAGTTGATTATGGCGCATATCCAGTCGGATCCGCCGCCGCTGCGCACATTTCAACCAGACATCATGCTGCCCGATGGCCTCGAGGAGCTGATCATGCGCTGCCTGGCCAAGCAACCCGAAGATCGCATCGCCTCCATGGACATGCTTCTTCGCATGCTAAAAACGGTCGCCAGCCGTGTCGACGGGTTTTCAACCAACGGCTCGTTTGAATTTGTCGCACCGCCGCTTAAACAAAATTTCGGCGTGCACCACGCGACAAACGACACCGGCCCCGGCATCGCGCAGCACACCCAGGAAACCGTTAACGCATTTCACAGGCCCGACGCCCCTGCACCACCCCCGACCGGTGCCAGTCCGCAGCCTTTCACAGAACCAACCGCGGTCGATTCCACGCAACTTCCACAGACCCACGCCGGTCGCCAGAACAAGTTTCTACTCACCGCCATCGGTGTTTTAGCCGTGTTTATTCTGGCCTTGAGCGCGTTCCTTGTGCTCGCCCCCAAGAATAACGACGCGACCGATACCATCGCGACCGATTCTCTCACGACAGCGCGTGCGCCGATCGAGCTTTTCGCGCAATCCGAACCCACCGGCGCCATCGTTTATCTCGGCGACCAGGAACTTGGCCGCACACCACTTCGCCTCAAAGTTGCCCTGCCCACCGGCTCAATTCTGCGCTTCGCACTCGAGGATTTTGAGGATTACAGCCACATCGTGTCCGCCAATTCCGATGATACATCCGATGGCAATTCCGACGGCACCTTGCAGCTCCGCGCGCAGCTCGAACCCGCAAAATCTCCGGAAAAAATCGACGAGCCAATCGCACGCGAGAATCCCGACGAAGTCGAAGAAGCTGTCGCAAAGCCCGCAAATCAGGTCAAAAAACAGCCTGTTTCATCGAAAAAATCTTCAAAATCCGGCGGCAAGCAACGAGAACCCGAAAAAACACCCAATCTCGATATCAAGCTCGATCGATAAATCATTTTTGTATCAATATTTTTTATCTATTACTTAAAATTTCGAATATAGAAAACAGGGATACGCCATGCTGCATCTACGTCGTAGCAGTTCTCGATGGCCCGCAACCGCACTGCTTATCTGCGGCTTGCTTGTAGCTTCAGCCCTGCCGGCATACGCCGCCGACGACAGCCATCTGGCCACGGCCGACCAGGCCGACGTCGAATTCCGCCTCGGTACCGAAGCCTACCGCGCTCGCCAGTACGAAAAAGCCCTCAGCCATTTCTTCGCGTCCAATCGGCTCGTTCCCAACCGAAACGTCGTTTTCAACATCGCCCGATGTTACGAAAACATGTCCAGCTACGTCGAAGCCTTCCGCTATTACAGTATTTTGCTCGAAAGCTCGCTCGACGATCCCGAACGCGAGCAAATCAACCAGGCCGTTGCGCGCGTAAACAAATTCGTGAGCATCTTGCGCATCGAAAGCGAGCCGCCCGGCGCAACCGTCTACCTGAACCGCCGCGACCTCGGAAGCTACGGCGTCACACCGCTCGACCTCCCGGTAAAGCCCGACGAATACAAAATCCTGCTCGAAAAAGACGGCTGGCAACCCCAGGAATTTGCGCCAATCACGCTCAAAGCCGGCGAAACAACTACGCAAACCACCAGACTCGTTCGCAACGAAGGCGAAGTATCGTTGAGCGGCACACCATCCAGGGTTTTTGTTCACGTCGAAAATGAAACCGACGAAACAGACACAAACCCCGTCGCGTTGCCCGGCAAACTACAGGTTCCGGTCCGCCAACAAACGCTTATCGTCAGCGCACCCGGATTTGAACCCGTCCGAATCCCGGTCGACGTAAACCAGAACGCCACGACCAACGTCGAAGTCCAGCTTGTTCCACAAACCGGAACGCTCGTCGTCACCTCAAGCGAGCTCAACTCCATCGTTCGCCTCGACGGCCAACTCGCTGGATTCACACCCGTCGTTTTGTCGAATATCCCCGCCAACACCCACCGCATTACGATAGGCCAGGACGGATTCGAGTCCTACACGCAGACCTTCGAGCTGTTGCCCGACGCACGCATCGAAGTGCACGCCGATCTCGAACCACTCACCGAAATCGCGGCCGCCTCACGCGTTGCCGAAGCTTTACGCGACGCACCCGCATCCGTTTCACTCATCTCCGCCCGCGAAATCGACGCGTTCGCCTACACCGGCACCGCCGACGCAATCCAGGGCGTGCGCGGATTTTTCTACACCAACGACATGACCTACCGCCTGATCGGCGTGCGCGGCTACGGCCCGTTTGGCGCCTACGGAAACCGCGTCCAGGTACAACTCGACGGCCACACACTCAACGAAAGCTGGGTCGAAGCAAGCTATCACCAGTTCGAAATCATGACCGATCTGTACGGACTCGACCGCATCGAACTTGTCCGCGGCCCAAGCTCGCTTCTGTACGGCTCC
>JBEBSM010000220.1:0-6745 GCA_040394315.1 Lujinxingia vulgaris | reverse complement strand
TGCGACAGCTCGATCATATAGTTGAGCAACTCATCCTGAAACGCTTCGCTACCCGCGCCAACCGACCAGAATACACCGCCCAGAAACGATACCAGATCTCCATCGCAGCCATCCGGACACAAACCACGCAACTCCTCAACAGCCTTGCGCGCCGCGGCTTCATCTTTCGCACCCAACGCCATTTCACCGTACATCGACAGCGCCGACAAATACGCAGAATTTGGCTTCTCGGCCTGACGCGCCTCCAAATACTTCCCAGCCTTCTCAAACGCCTTGTCGCTCAAGCCGACGAAATCATACAAACGCACCCGCGTCCCCAACGCATTCAACTGCGCCTGCCTGTTATTGGCAGCCTTCGCAACCGCTTCATCTTCCATCACCAGCCACAACGCTTCCTCAAAATATCGAAACGCACCCCACCGCATCGCAAACTGGTCACGCGCATGCCAGCGCAACTCACCGCGCACGGCGTCATCATTCAGCACCGACTTCAAATGCATCATCGCCTCGCTGGTCTGACCGCGATAAACCATCATCGCACCCATCACCACCGACGCCAGCGCACGCACCTGCTCACGCTCAAGCTTTTTCACCTCGCCCAGATCGATTCCATGCTCCGGCGGCGCTGCGATCATCCCCGGCCCGGTCGCCGGACCCACACCCGTATAATTTGCGAACAGATGTTTTTTCCCATTCACCTCATGAACGCTCAAACCCACCAACAACGTCGGAACACCAGCATACGTCACGAGCTGGCTGTTGCGATGAAAATCGATATTCGTCGCATCCATCTCCAGTTCACTGGCCACAGCACTTGCATTCGCGTTCGTGAATTTCCCCAGATACGCTCCGAACTCCTCCATCACCACGCCCTGCACATCCTCATAGCCAGCAACCTTGCCGATCATGATTTGCGCGTCCCGAACCTTTTTCTCCAACGTATGTTCCAAAAACAATACGTCGTCACCTTCCGCAACGCTACGCGGCTTCAACGACGACTGAACCGCTCCGCCATAACCATGCAATTGCACACAATCCGAATGTGCAGCATCCACCTTCTCGACCCGGCAAATCGCCGTCAGACGACGACTCAACTGCAACTCGATCGACGCCGCACCAGGCCCAACAGGCTTCAAAACCGCATAAATATCCCCGATCTGAACGCCCTCTTCCTTACCCAGATCGATCAACATCCCCTTGGCAGCCCGTTTTTTCGTCGACTTTGCCGAACCATCCGACGCCTCCGCGCCACCCGCACGCTGCGTAACCTTTCCAATCCCCTTACCCAGCGTTTCATCCGCATCGGCCGCTTCCCACGTCACTTCCAACGTCGCAAGCTCGCTCTTCGGAAACCAGTACGTCAGCCCGACCAGCGCAACCTGATCATTAAAACGCTTCAAAACCCGACCATTCGCAAGCGCCGGCCGAGGCAAACTCTCCAGCGGCCAATTACCGCTATAGCGTGCCATAAAAGGGCTGCCCGTCTGCACATCCTCGTCCAAAACGCCCACCACATACCAAAACCCGTCGCTTCCCCGCACCAACTTTGGCGCTCCGGACGCGGCCTCCAGATCTTTGGGCGCCGACGACGGAATCACCTCCACCCCCGGCCAACCTGCCTTTGAGCCACTCGCACAACCCGACAAACCTGCCGATAAAACGACCAGCAATAGCACCGCTACGCTCAAAATCAGCCTGCATGAAAAATAACTCGGTCCGCGGATTGGCAATTTCATGATCTCTCCAGTCGCTGAATCCATCTACAATTCAGGCATTTTATTCGCAAACAGTCTGTTCTCAGACCGCTATCATCAAATATTTCAACAATTATTTCGATTAATTCATCATTAAAAGTAGCCCATGCAATAATTCAGGCCACGATGTGATTCTACGCTTCCATAGAATGAAGTCAGGTTCAATCACTGGCTTTAATCATTCCTCGTTCTGTACTACGTTACACCTGTTGTTTTGTCGGGCTCAGCCCGCAAAGACTTTTCCCCACGCGCGAAGCGCCAACCGGCCATCGCCGTCATATCATAATTACCGCCGTTTTTGTCACATAGTGTTCGCAAACATACTTGCTCCTATTGTGCACCGGCGCCGGCTGTAGAGAATCTGTATCCATGTCTCGCGACCAAGTTCTTGATTCCCGCATCATCGAAAATTACGACCAACTCATCGCCCATTTTCGCTCCGGCGAAATTCATCCCAGCAAACGCAGCGTCGGCACCGAACACGAAAAATTCGTTTTCCGCCGCGACAACCACCAGATGCTAGCCTTTGAAGAACCCGGCGGCTTCTCCGATCTATTCACCCAACTCGTCAAAAGATTCGGCTGGGAAGCAGACTACGACGGCCCCAACATCGTCGCGCTCACCAAAAACGGCGCAGCCATCACCCTTGAGCCCGGCGGACAATTCGAGCTCTCCGGCGCCATCCTAAAAACCATCTTCGAAACCGAAACCGAATACGACAACCACATCCGCGAAGTAAAAGAAGTCGCCGGCGAGCGCATCGCCATGACGATCTGGGGAACCAACCCGTTTTTCTCCCCCGAAGAAGTCCCCTGGATGCCAAAATCCCGCTACGGAATCATGCGCCGTTACATGCCCAAGCGCGGCGATCTCGGCCTCTACATGATGAAAACCACCTGCACCATCCAGGGCAACTACGACTACACCAGCGAAGCCGACGCTGCCGACATTATCCGCACCGCCCTGCTCGTTTCACCCATCGTCAGCGCAATTTTCGCAAACAGCCCGCTCAGCGAACGCAAAGACACCGGCATGAAATCGTTTCGCGGCGAAATCTGGACCCGCACCGACAACGATCGCTCCGGTTTCCCGGCCTTCATGTACCGCGATGACTGGGGCTACAACGACTACCTCCAATACGTCCTCGACGTGCCCATGTACTTCATCCGCCGCGACGGCGAGGGCTACATCGACCTCACCCAAAACCGCCTGACCTTCCGCGAATTTATCGAAAACGGCCACGGCGAACACCGCGCCACCATGGGTGACTTCGAACTCCACCTCTCCACGCTCTTCCCCGAAGTCCGCATGAAAACCTACATCGAAGTCCGCGGCTGCGACGCCGGCCCCCGCGAAGCCGTCCTGGCCCTGCCCGCCATCTGGAAAGGCATCTTCTACCACGAACCATCCCGCAAGGCCGCCGCACAACTCTTCGCCGGCGTCACCCCCGAACAACACCGCGAAGTCTTCTTGGATGCCTACAAAGACGGAATCAACGCCCAGACCGCCTTCGGCTCCATGCAAGAACTCGCCAAAAAACTCATCGTCATCGCCAGCACCGGCCTCGACGCCATCGCCGCCGAAAACGACCACCCCACCGAAGCTGTCTTCCTCGAACCCCTCGTCGAGATCGCCGAAACCGGCATCGGCTTCGCCGACCGCCTCCTCAAAGATTTCCAGGAAGTCGGCCTCGATAACCCCGCCGACCTCATCTCACGCTGGGAAATCTAACGCCGCAACGGTCGCAACCGCCCCCAGACTGCGCAAACGCACTGCGCAAGCGGTCGCGACCGCCCCCAAACTACGCCAAAGTAAATTTCCGACGGTCCCCCACCCCTCAAGCCTCAAAAAAAGTAAATTTTCGACGACCCATTACCCTAAATTTTACTTTTAAAATGAATTTTCGACGCGCCGACCGCCCAAATTTTACTTTATTCTAACATTTCAACAGCCCCGACCGCCCAAATTTTACTTTATTCTAACCAGTCCACAGCCCCGACCGCCCAAATTTTACTTTAATCCACCCAACCGGCAGCCGCGACCGCATTTCCCACCCACCAAGCCCAACCATAGGCAAGTCATAAATCGAGGAACGCAAAGTGGCCGCGTGCCGGATTGGCCTCCCGTAGGGCCTCCAGGGCGCGGCCCCGCACCGATCGGCGATTTTGGACCGCCGCGACCAAAAAAACAGGTGGTCGCGGTGCACGATTTCATCGAGGATTTTGTATCCCAAAATCCCCTGAATCTCGTCACTCTGGTGCCCGGCAATCTTCTGGATATCCGCCGAGCGGTACACCGAAACGCCGCGGGCAAAAGCAACCCGGTCCGGTCCCACCAGCTCCACAACATCGCCTTCCGTGAAGTCACCCTCCACCGAAACGATCCCCGACGACAACATACTGGCCCCGGTTTCCAACACGGCCTTGACCGCACCGGCATCACAAACCAGCCGCCCAATCGCGCGCGCGCCCGTTCCCAGCCAGGCCTTCGTCCCCACAACCGACGTCCCGGTTTGCGTGTGAACCAGCGTCCCCACATCCATCCCGTCGGCGAGTTCTTGCAACACATGACGACGCTTTCCGGGCGCAATCACCGTCGAAATCCCGAACCGTCCAGCGATCCGCGCCGACAAAACTTTGGTCACCATCCCGCCCGTCCCCACACCCGACATCGTCGGTCCCGCAATCTCATCGAGCCGCTTATCATCCAACGAGATATGCTCGATCCGATCCTTAAACTTCCGAATCCCTGTGGCGCCATCAACTTCGACGTCATAAATCCCGGCAACGTCCGACAAAATCACCAGCAAATCCGCCCGCACCAACCCGCACGTCATCGCCGCCAACTGATCATTATCCCCAAACCGCAATTCTTCCGTCGCAACGCTATCGTTCTCGTTGATCACCGGAATCGCCCCCAGCTCATGCACCGTATCCAACGCATGCCGCGCATTCAAAAACCGCTGACGATCATCAAGATCGGTGCGCGTAAACAAAATCTGCGCAACCTTGCGCCCATAATGCGCAAATTCCGACTCATACATCTGCATCAACCGCGACTGCCCCAACGCTGCATACGCCTGCGAACGCGGCACATCCACACCCGGCGACGCCACAATCCCCATACTCTGACGCCCCAACGCCACAGCCCCCGACGACACCAACGTCACCCGAATCCCACGCTGCATCAGCGCATCGATATCCTCAATCAACCCCGCAAACGTCGTTCGATCAACAGCATTTCCATCCCGCAAAAACACCGCACTTCCCAGCTTGATAACCCAGTGCCGCGTCGGCTCCAACAATGCTTTCCGATTCATTACTACCTTCCTAACCACAATAAAAAACAGCCGATCCCAGAAAACCAACGTTCCCTGATCGGCCAGTCTACCACCCCTGTAGGCAGAGACAACGAAATCAATATTTTATGGATAATTAAACGGCCACCAGTCAACGCACCACACAAAAGGCACACCAACCGAGCCAGCGATCCACCACCGCAAGAACTTCCACAGCAAGCAGTCCGCACAAACGACCAACACCACAACCAGCATCCCACAAAGGAACTCGCCAGCGACCAGCCGCACCAAAACCGCCAAGTAACACGCCCAGCCAGCACAGTAAAGCCGACCTCAAACGCAAAAAGGGCACCCCAGGCGCCCCCCACAACCAAACAAAACCACAATCCCCCCTCTCAACCGCACCGTGAAGCCGGACGCTGTCTTAATAATCGGCCGTGCGTAGCGCGCCGGTTGTGCTAGCCCCACGTAAAACGTGGGGGGAGACATTGCAAACCACCCAATCCCCTCTCACCACCACGCCTCAAACCACCCAACGCCCTCTCACCACCACGCCTCAAACCACCCAACGCCCGGTCACAAAAGCAACCCCCGGCGAGGCATAAAACGGGGAGCACGAAGTAGGCGTGTCCGGGATTGGCCGCGTTTGGCCATCCCGGACGCGTCTACGAAGTGATCGTCGTTTTAGGACCGCCGGCCACTCAACCGCAGCCGGAGGTGCCACCACAATTCGGGCATTTATAACAAGCACCTGCACGAATCATAATGCTTCCACACTCCGTGCACGGCGGCGCATCGGCCTGCAACGTAAAGACGTTTTTCTCACGCGTGGCATCAAAGAGAACGTCACCTTCGCGTGCCGTTGCAAAGTTCGACAACTCTTCCCTGGTAGAAGCCTTTGCAGAACCCGACGACTTTTTCGGACCTTCAAAGTTGATACGAACCGGGGCTACCGCAGAGGAAACTTCCGCTTCACCACCCGGACGCCATTGTTCCTGCGAGGCGTTCATATACAGATCGCGCTCGGCTTCACCCATGAATTTATCTCCCAACCAGCGGAAGATGTAATCGATCACGGATTTTGCGATCCGAATACGCGGGTTGTTCGTCATACCGCTTGGCTCAAATCGCGTGTGGCTGAATTTGTCGACCATAACGCGCAACGGCACACCGTATTGCAGACCGAGCGAGATGGATGTTGCGAACGAATCCATCAAACCACTAACGACCGATCCTTCCTTGCTCATGACGATAAAAATCTCGCCAGGCAGACCATCTTCGTACATGCCGACGGTGATATAACCCTCATGACCGGCGATCGAGAACTTGTGCGTAATCGAAGGACGCTCATCCGGCAAACGACGACGACCATTGGTATCGGACGCTGCAACTGGCATAACTTCTTGAACAACTTCAGCGACTTCCGAGCTTTCTTCGCTACGCGTCGACAGCGGCTGCGTGCGTTTGCAACCGTCGCGGTACAGAGCGATTGCCTTCAGACCGAGCTTCCACGCATCAATGTAGACATTCGCGATCTCTTCTTCGGTCGCATCGCTCGGCATATTGACGGTTTTCGAAATCGCGCCCGACAAAAACGGCTGCGCTGCGCCCATCATATAAACGTGTCCCATCGGCGCGATCGAGCGCGTGCCGTTGGCTGCAACAAATGCGCAGTCAAACACCGGAAGATGCT
>JBEBSM010000219.1:0-6755 GCA_040394315.1 Lujinxingia vulgaris | reverse complement strand
GTCCGCCGCCGAAACCGCATCCTCAAATCCCTTGATATACCCGAGATTTGTCTGCGCTTCCTGCGCCGCTTTGTGCACGCCCAACAATCGATCGATGATGCCTTCATGCAAAATTGCGACATCCAGCGCACGAACTTCCGAAGGCGTTTCATCATCAAAAATTGGTGAATTCACATCGCCCGTAAAGCGTACCAACAATGCGTCCGACGATTGTCCCGACAACAGCATAAAGCTCGGTCCAGCTTCACCGGATTCATGCAGTTTTTGCTGTAAAAACGATGTCTTTTCTGAAGTAGTTTTTGCATCTACTTTTAGAGCTTGCACATCGAAATACGGCGTGTCTTTCAACGATTTGTGAAGTTTTTCGAAATCAAAATCGGCCGTCCCATGCACAACACGGTGCGTTGCAAATACTTGCAGGCCCGGATCATGGATGTTGACCATGAACGCCATCACGTACTCGTACAACGCGTCAGGATTGGGTTCTTCGGCAACACTGCGACGGAAATCACGATAGGCCAGCGCCGTTTCGTAGCGATGATGTCCGTCTGCGATCAAAATCGGTTTATCTGCCAGTGCCGCCGAAACCTGCGCGTGCACAGCTTCGTCAAAGGCCGGCCACATCCGATGTCGAATGCCGTCGGGCGTCGTAATATCTAAAATATCCACATCTTCTGGCGGATTTCCAAGAACGCTATCTACTTTGCGATCCGGATCGTCATAAAGAAAGAATACCTGGCTCAAGTTGCATTCGGTCGCTTTCATTAGATCGAGGCGATCGATCTTTGGCCCTTTCAACGTGCGCTCATGCGGCAAAACCACGCCTTCTTCGTATTCCGAGAGGCGGGTCAGGCAAATAAAGCCACGGCGTGTGTGTCGAACACCGTTTTCGTCGCTGAATTCCTGCACGTGCACAAGCAACGCCGGAGCATCCTCGATGTGCAAAACGCCTGTGCCCAACCAGTCCATCAAATGGCGGCGTGAGCGCGTGTAGCGATTGTTCTCGGAATCATCGTCGGGCTGAATCTTGTTAAGATCAAGCCGCACGATATTATTCGGATGGCTTGCGTACAGCGCTTTTTGCTCGTCCGCATTGATCACATCGTAGGGAGGAGCGACAATTTTGGCGAGTTCGGTGTTGGTAAAGCGAGCGGCATGATAGCGAATCCCGCGAAACGCCTTGATTTCTGCCATGGTGCTGCCTCCATAGATAAAGTAAAATCTGTATGTAAGTTCGACGCGTATTCAACAAATATTTTCCGCGCGCCAACGGCAAGCCTACATAACACACGCCCGCGACCAACGTCGAGAGCATAGCGCGGTGAGAGTTTTGGGTCTGCGCGTATATATTTCTCTACGTTTGATAATCCACGTTCACAAACCGCATACGAGGTTTTTATGTTTGAAGTTTTAGCCAGAGAATTGAGTAAGTCGATCTGGAAAGAACTCGGCGAGGAAGCGGCCAAAAAGGCGGTCGGAACCTTTGTCGGCGAAGGCATCAAAGTCGTTTTCGACGTCTGGAAAGCTCGCCAGCTCAAAGAACTTGATGTTGAATTTAAGGAACGTCAAAAGAAGGCTGACGAGACGGAAAAAGCCAGCAAGCCAGAAAAAGACGACAAGTCCACGGAAGATTCGTCACCGAGCAAGCAAAACGTACTATTTTAGTGTTTTGATTTCGAAAAAGCCGAACTTAAAACGACACGCAAGCGCGTAGACGCCGCTCGAAATGCTCGGCAAACACCTGATTTCCAAGCGCGCGATAGTAACGCGCGAGATGTTCGAGTGGAAACGGATTTTCGGGCGAAAGGGCAGCCAGCTCAAACAGCATCGGTAAGGCTTCCGAGGTTTGCCCGCGTGCAATGAGAATCGTCGCGGCCTCTCGAAGAACCTGCGAGCGTTCGCCGATCGTTGCGAAACCGCCGTCGTTAAAATGCGGCCCGGCAGTAGTCGGAGGTTTTGGCGCATCCTGGGTAGGCGGTGTGTTTGAAGCTTTTGCATTGCGATCGCGCAGAGCGTAGGAACGCTTGAGACGTGCACCGACGCTTCCCAGATCTTGTGGCGGTCGAACTTCCTGGTCGTAACGCGGCGCTGGAGCTTGCACAGGTCTGTCAAAAGCAGATTTTGCGTTCAACAATATCCAGAGCAGCACCGGCATCGTGACGATATCGATGCGATTGTGCTCAAAAACACCTTCCAACAGCGTTTCTTGACCTGTTTTTAGATAGCGATTCCACAAGGGTGGAATGTCTTTTCCGGGAACGTCATCGACGCGAAACAATCCTAAAACAGACTCTTCAAGCGCGCCTAATCGATAGCTTTTATAGCCTTTTAGCTGCTTTCTACTGATCGGCAGCAAATCGGCGTGCTGCTGGTGCAGATGCGAAAATGGCGACGCAATTCCGTGATGTGCAAAGCGTGCTTCCAGGCGCGGAACGTCGAATTTCTGGCCGTTGAATGTGCACAGACCGCGGGCGGCGAGTAAGCGTTTTGATAAGCCGGTGAGCATGGCGGCTTCGTCGTTTCGGCCGCCCATGACGTATTGCTCGACGAGAAAACCGTCGTCATTCCACAGGCCAAGCCCGATACAAAACGCGTAGGAATATTGGCCTAAGCCAGTCGTTTCGATGTCCAGATAAACGATTTCTTCCGGTCGAAAGCCTTCAAACGTCGCGGCACGCGTCAATCCAGCGAGTGTGTTGAAGGCGTCGGTTCGGCTGTGGCCTAAAACATAATCGCCATGCCGATGCGCATCCGAATACAGTTGCGTTAGAAGGCGAAACCCCTGGTTTTCCTGATTTTCCTGGTTTTTCTGACTTTCCACCGGCAAAACAGCCGGATTTGCAGGATTATTGGATGGGAGAACATCCGGCGCTGCGTCGTCTGCAAGGAAAACGCGCGGCTCTGCCGACACTTCGGTGGCATCGGCCGCGCGTAACCTTGAATCATGAAGCCTTTTTAAGCGTTGCTTAAATTTTGACGTCATGGCGAACTTCTTGCGCAAAAGAAACGAGAAACTGCATCAAATCGATGCTTTTTGGTTCTCTAAACTGATCGGACTGGTAGGAATGACCACGCCCATCAAGTCGTATTCGGTCGCCTGCTGAATTTCGACCTCGACGAAATCACCTGGTGTTGGCATTTCGCCGCCGTAATCAAACGACAAATACGTAACGCCATCGATGTCGGGAGCCTGTCCAAAATGGCGGCCTTCGAACACAAATTCATGCTCTTCGGAAATACCGTCTACCAGAACCTGTGTGCGGAAACCGATCCATTCTTCGTTTTTACGACGGCTGATTTCCTGCTGCAATTCCATCAGAGCGTCACGACGTTCGTGCTTCACGTGTTCTTCGACCTGGTCTGGAAGCGTTGCGGCCAGCGTGCCGTCTTCCGGACTAAAGGTGAAAACACCGACGCGATCAAACTCGACTTCCTTGACCCAGTCGTACAGATCTTGGAATTCCTGGTCGGTTTCGCCCGGATACCCCGTAATAAAGGTGGTTCGAAGCACGAGATCGTCAATTGAACGCAGGCGCTCGATAAGATTCATCTGTTTGTCGCGCTGAATGTTGCGACGCATCGACTTCAATATCCGCGCGCTGATGTGTTGCAGCGGCATATCGACATAAGGCAGAAGTCGATTATCGGCACGTAAAAGGTCGACGATTTCGTCGCTGAAATTCCACGGATACATATAAAGTAGACGGATCCACTCAATTTTATCGGCCTTGTCGTCGAGTTCACGCAAAAGACGGACGAGATAATCGCGATTCAGCTTCGGATCGAGGTCGATTCCGTAACTGGTCATGTCCTGCGCAACTAAAATGATCTCTTTGACGCCGGCATTGCCGAGTTTTTTCGCTTCTGCGACGACGTCTGCAATCGTGCGGCTGCGCTGATCTCCACGAATCTTTGGGATGATGCAAAAGCTGCAGGTTCGTGAGCAGCCTTCAGCAATCTTCAGGTAAGCGGTACCACCACGCACGGTATTTGTGCGCGCGATTTCGCTGTCCATAATAAAGCTGCCGGGCTGAATATACGTCTTATTCTCCAGCGTTCCGTGCAGTGCTTTATTGATCGATGTGAAGGTCTGCGTTCCCAAAATAGCGTCAACTTCTGGAATTTCGCGCTCAATGTCGCCCGAAAATCTCTGAGAAAGACAGCCCGTCACGACAACCTTGTTGAGGCGTCCCTGGTTTTTAAGCTCGACCATTTCCAGAATCGTATTGACCGATTCTTCTTTGGCGGCATCAATAAACCCGCAGGTATTCACCACTACAATATCAGCATCATCAATATCGCTGACCATATCAAACTCGCCGTCTCCCTGAATCAGCCCGACCATAACTTCGGAATCGACACGATTTTTAGGACAACCCAGCGATATCATATGAACTTTCTTGCGCATCTTCTTTTACTTCCACGTAAGTTCGAAAAACTTTCAAGATACAACGACGAGCCTATCTGAGTGTCTGACGACAAAAAGAAGCATGATTCGCCGGAAAAAAACAACTGTACTTGTGCGAACATGCCTGACAAAGAACTTGAACGCAAACGCGACGTTATTGCCTTATCTGAAGCGATTTGCATAGTCTGATTGATCATTAGACAATCATTGTCTGACAGAAACGTGATTGACTGCGAACCGTCAAAACCGACATGATTGAAACGCAAACATAGCGAAACAAAGCTCGAACCGGAGTTCTCCATGAACCAGTTTCACCCTTCTCAGCAACCGCCACAAGCCAAAAAACCACAGCCCGAGGAAGAAGGCGTCGGCGCACTCATTCTCAACGTCATACTCGCGCTGATGTACGGAACGCTCGCGGTCTGGGCTGTTTTTACAACATTTTTGGTTGCTGGAAGCGTATTCGATCAATTTCTCGACGGAGATCTCAAGTTTGCGATAGCACTTGTGCTGGCAGTCGGAATTCCGATTCTCACAGCGCTCGGCGAAAACAGTCAAAAAGAGGGTCGTGAAAAAGTACGCGGACCGCTTGAACGAATTCACCGCGTGTTTATTGGATCTGCCATCATGAGTTTTATGGCCGCGATTTTATTTTCGATGACCATGGCCGGCAACGTTGTGGGTCAGCTGCGCAGTAATCCAGTCTGGTTTTTGGCCCAGGATACACGTGCCTATGGACCACCGCCGCCGCTGGAAGATTTTACTCGCCGTTATTCAATCGTTTTAAGTGACATGATCGAGCAAATCGCTACACCGCTTGGTCTGTATGAATGGACGCCTTATCGCGCAGATAACACGCAGGGCGCAACGGCCGGTGATGACTTCACCGCGTGAAACTCGTTTTTGACCGTGTCATTGGTGTCTAGCTTCTTGAACGTCTGGAATAGCGTAGCGTCATGATCACGTTTGAGATCAGGATGTCTTTACGCTAAACTATTGAAGTCAATTCGGATTACCCTGCCGCGCAAGGAGAACGACCATGGCAATTACACCTCGAACTATTCTCACCAGTGCTGCTCCAGCCACAGTAGCCGTCATCTCCTTGTACGTGTTTACCGCACTTGGCACGATGGCCTACAAAAGCAGCCGCGATGTTCAAAATGGCGTTAACTTTAGCCCGACCAACCGGGTGGTAAGTACGATTCATATCTCTGGCGACGCAGGGCAATGCCACGAAGTCACGGACGCCTTTGGACCGGACAAACGAGAATGGTCCGAGCGCGCCTGGGTCACTTACGCAGTATGTTTCGACTATCAACAAGATTCATCCCGGGTAATTTCGACGGCAAAACAGGGCCTGAAATATTTCCCGCAATCCGAAGCGCTGTATAACCTCACCGGTTATCATCAAATCGTCTTGGGGGAGCACGAAGAGGCGGTAGAAACACTTCGCCTCGGCATGCGTAATGTTTCAGAACTCCAAAGCGGCATCATGGCCAACAACCTGGCATGGGCCGGTCTGTGGACTTCGCGTACGATGCCACTGGACGAAGCTCGAACGCTTTATCAGCAATCGCTTGCCATCAGCCCCAACTCTTGCGAAACGCTCCACACTGCGCTCTGGGTTGAGTACGCTTCGGCTCGCAATACGACAGGCATAGAGCGACTCCAGGCACTCAATCGCTTCCAGGGACTGCGCCAGATGTATTCTCCCTGCATGTCACGCGTTCACGACGCGGACTGGAACACGCTGATCGAAGTTGTCGGTGCGACCACAATTATCAACGATATTGATCAACAACAATACGGCACCAGCCAGCCTCATGTCGCGTCTGTTCATGCCACCAAAATGCTGCTGAACAACCACCGCAACGCTTCGTTCGACGACATTTGTTCGCAAGCGATGCCGCTGTCAGAAACGCATCAAAAATGTGTTACACATCTCCAAGAAAACGTCGAACTGCTGCATCACAATCGACTCATGCGCAACAACCGCGTTGAAGACTCACGCAGCCATCACCGTGTAAAAGCCACAAACTGCGGTGGCCTTAGCCGCTAATTATTTCCAGTGATTTCAAGCCACATCGCAAGCCGCCGCGTTCCAATGAACGCGGCGGCTTTTTTTTTTGAGTTTTGGACCGCCAGAAAAACGGGCATCTAACATCCGACGGCCGGAATATGGCGCCAACATTAGCGATTCACTGCATTCGCCCCGGGGCATATCAAAAAACCGCTTTGCTATTTAGAAAGAAATCAGCTTTTTAAACGTCACTTCCTGCCCGACTCCCGGCCGCCCGACAATCGTTCCCATAACGGCTTCGTCACTACCTGCTTCGTGATCTGCTCG
>JBEBSM010000218.1:0-6764 GCA_040394315.1 Lujinxingia vulgaris | reverse complement strand
ACAGCATTGGATTTGCGATGCAGACGCTTGGTTTTAAGGTTTTGAACGACATTGCGTGGTTCAAAGTAAATCCGCCGCCGAATCTTTCGTGCCGTTATTTTACGCATGGTACAGAAACGATTATCTGGGCCGGTCGTGATGATAAAACACGTCATACGTTCAATTATCAGCTCATGAAAGAGATGAATGAAGGAAAGCAGATGAAGAATCTGTGGAACATCATGGCGCCTCGCAAAGCTGAGAAACTGGAAGGAAAGCACCCGACGCAAAAACCGTTGCAGCTATTGGACCGCATTGTGCTGGCATCCAGCAATGAAGGCGACCTGATTTTGGATCCGTTTTCTGGTTCAGGAACGACGGGAATCTCGGCGGTACGGAACAATCGGCGCTATGTCGGGATTGAACAAGATCCCGAATATCTGGATCTTGCGATTCGGCGCTTCGAAGCAATTCAATAACCAAAATGGGTCAGACACTGCGCGTGCGTAAAATTCTGGGCAGTGTACAGGTGTCGGTCATTTTGGATCGGACATCTTACTGTCAGGAGTAGCGATGGAATACCGCGGTCTACAACTCGATCGATTTCAGGAAGAGGCGATTCGCCATATTCAGGGCGGACACAGTGTACTCGTCGCGGCGCCGACCGGGACGGGTAAAACGCTCATCGCCGACTATTTGATCGAGCATATTTTAGCCAGCGACGGCGAGATTATTTACACGGCGCCGGTGAAGGCGTTGTCGAATCAAAAATATCGCCAGTATGTGAAGCTGTATGGTCGTGAAAAGGTTGGTCTGATTACGGGCGACCTGGTGATCAATCGCGACGCGCCGATTCGCATCATGACGACCGAGATTTTGCGCAATATGTTGCTTGCTGCGCAGGCCGATGTGGATGAGACGGCTGACGTTACGATGCCGATCGCTCATGAGCCGCTTGATAAGCGCGAGCAGCAGGCGTGGATGGAAACGGCGTCGCAGGCAGATATGCGCATGCCGGACCTTACGCGGTTGCGTGCGGTGATCATCGACGAGATTCACTTTCTTGATGATCCGGAGCGCGGCACGGTCTGGGAAGAGCTGCTGATTTACCTGCCATCCGAAATCCGGATTTTGGGTCTGTCGGCGACGCTTTCGAACTTAAATGAGTTTGCGGCCTGGTTGTCGTCGATTCGTAAAACCAATGTGCATGTGGTTCTGGAAGAAAAACGGACCGTTCCGCTTGAGCTGCGGCTTGCGAATATCAATACTGGTCTTGTGAAACTCGATGAGTTCAATCGTCAGTTTGTGCACTGGAAGAAAAGCCGTAAGGCGGCCGGTGTTGATGACCGAGATTCCAAGGGCGGCAAGTCAGACCGGCGTTCAGGCAGTGGTCGGGCGAGTCGGCGTGGCGGAAAGCAGCAGGACCGGGGACGTCGTGGGGGAGAGGAGTCGCGTGATCAGCGCGACCAGATGACGAATCATCTCGACACGATTAACTTGTTGTCCTCGGACAGTTTTCCGGCGATCTATTTTATTTATAGCCGTAAATTTGTGGAAGTTTTCGCCAGTCAATTGGCTGCAGCGCCGATTGGACGGCGGGGAATTAGCCATGAGCAAAGTCAGGCGATTCAGCAGCGGCTCAAGGAGTTTAACGATCAGTTTCCCGGCGTTTTGTCGATGAAACTACGCAAGATGTACGCGCAGGGTGTGGCGTTTCATCATGCGGGACTTCACGTTGGGCTCAAGGCGCTGGTCGAAGAATTGTACGAAGCGCGGCTGCTCAATGTTTTGTATTGCACGACGACGTTTGCGATGGGCATCAATATGCCGGCGCGCACGGTCGTGTTTGACGGGCTGACGAAATACAATGGCGTTGCCGTTGTGCCGCTGACTGTGCGTGAATTTATGCAGATGGCCGGGCGCGCAGGACGTCGTGGAATCGACACGGTGGGTAATATCGTCGTGCGTCAGAATTTTTCGGATTACGAAGAATTGAAACCACTTTTGCAGATTCTGCTATCTAACAAAGCGGAGCCGGTGCAGTCGTCGTTCAACCTTTCGTTTAACTCGGTTGTGAATTTGCTCGACCGGTTTGAAGAGCCCGAAATTCGTTTCATGCTTGAGCAGAGTTTCAAGGCTTTTCAGAGCACGCAACAAGCAGCGGAACTACGGACGCAGCTCGATCGTTTGCCAGCGGCGGACCCGGATTACGAAGCGGATGAGGATGACAACGCACGTGAGCGTCGCCGCCGCCGTCGCGAGGTTGCCAGCCTGCAACGCCGTCTGGCGGAGCACGAACGGCCGATGATCTGGGAAGCGTTCCAGCGCAAGGTTTCGTTTCTTCGCGCAAACGGTTACGTGGACAAAAACAACGAGCTGCAAACGCCAGCGCGCATTTTGCGACATATCAAAATCGAGGAAATCTTCGTCACCGAACTCGTTTTGAGCGGTGTGCTTGAAGAGCGCACGCCGGAAGAATTGTTCGGAATTATGTGCGGACTGGTTCAAACGTTGCCACGGCAGGCGCGCGTGCGAAAACCTGGCGAGAAATGGTGGCCGATTTTCGAACATCTGCACGATGTTTTTGATAGCGAAGTCGTGACCGTCGGCGAAGAATTGATCGGCATGGAAACCGTCTTTACGCCGGAGTTGATGCCGCTCGGCGAGCGTTGGGCGAACGGTGAAAAGCTGGTGAATTTGTTGGAGGATATTAATAATCCAACGGATATGTCTGGAGATCTGGTTGGCGCGTTTCGTCGTGCGAAAGATTTGATTGGCCAGCTTCGCCACGTCCATTATGCAGACACGCACCGCCGCCGCGAACTCACCCAATTGCTCCGCACAGTGACACGCGACGAAGTCGAAGTTTTGGACTAGCGGCGGTCCTAAAGCGACGATCACTTCGCCGGACGTCTGGGGATGGCCGGACTGAGGCCAATCCCCAGACGTCCGGCTTCGTGCTCCTCGCTTTATGACTCGCCGTAGACGTTTTTTCGGTGCGGACGTTTTATTCGTTATTGATGTTTTGTTCGCCGTAGACGTTGGGCTTTTTTGCTGCTGGCGCAGCGTTTTGGGCGTGCGCGTGTCTTTGGAATAAAAGAGTGGGGTGGCTTGGTGCGGCTTTGGGTTTTCTTGCCTTTGTCGTGCTTTTTTTTGCGTCTTCGCGTCAATGCGTGAGATAAGTTGTTGTTTTTGCGGTCTTTTGTGCGGTGAGGTTTCGGGCCGGCGGCTGTGTAAAAATGCGGGATTTTGGGGTGGTGCCTACTGTTTTAGGATGCGGAGTTCGGGTTCGAATCGCATTCCGTAAATTGTTGTGGATTATTTTGGCGATGCTGGAAAGTTTTGTAATCGGGTCGTGTCGTTGCTGGCACGGACGGACATCGTTAAAATTGCAACAATTTGTGGTTGATTTGAGGAGGTATTCGTAATGGTGACAGAGAATCGCAAAGGTCGACAGATTGGAAGAGTGGCGCGTGCGGGGGCTGTTGTGCTGGGATTGTGCCTGGCCGGGCCGTCGTTGATGGTGGGCGTCGCGCAGGCGCAAACTCCGGGGCAAACTTCGGCGGTGCAGCGTGGCGCGGCGGGAGCCAATTCGTTGCCGGATATTGTGCGGTTGTTTGAAGACCAGAAAAACCGTGTGGTTTCGGTGCAGACGGAAATGGCCGCGGCGCCGCAGGCGGCGTCGATGTTTGGGCCGTTCGGGCAGGCTCCTGAACGTGGGCCGGCGATGGGGCAAGGCTCCGGGTTTATCGTTGATGCGCAGGGCTATCTCATCACGAATTATCATGTTGTGGCGGGCGCAAATGTAATCCGGGTCGTATTTAATGACGGCGATAGCGTTCCGGCAGAATTGGTCGGTGCCGATCAATTGACCGATATTGCGTTGCTGCGGATCAAGACGTCCAAACGGCTGTCGGCTGTGACGTTGGGCAATTCCGCGGATATTCGGACGGGTGAATGGGTAGCGGCGATTGGAAGCCCATTCGGGCTTGAGCATTCGGTGACGGTTGGCGTTTTGAGCGCGACCGGGCGGCGGATTGGTCATGGGCCGTACGATAACTTTTTGCAGACCGACGCGAGCATCAATCCGGGAAATTCCGGCGGGCCGTTGTTCAATCTGCGCGGTGAAGTCGTCGGCGTAAATACCGCGATCATTCGTAACGGACAGGGAATTGGGTTTGCGGTGCCGATCGATATGGTGCGCACGCTGATTCCGGAGCTTCGCGACCAGGGTTATATCGTGCGCGGTTATATGGGCGCTGGCGTCCAAGATCTGAGTCTGGAACTTGCCGAAAGCTTTGGGTTGAAGCAGCGCGCAGGGGTTTTGCTTGGAAGTGTCGACGCAGGTGGCCCGGCAGGGCGTGCAGGATTGCGGCCGGGCGATATCGTGACAAGTTTTGGTGGGCAACGCGTACAGGATACGCCGACGATTCTGGCTGCGGTTGCGGCTGCGAAGCCGGGAACACGCGTTCGGGTTGAGTATCTGCGTGGAAGACGTAGCGGAACAGCGGAAATCGAAATCGGTGAGCGGCCCGATCCGGCGCGCGCGCAAATCATGGAACAGCGCGGTGATGGAACTACCAAGCGCGGTCGCCTGGGCGTTGCGGTGCGGCCGATGACGCCAGCCGTAGCGCAGCAGCTCGGTGTCGAGCCTGGCCGTGGTGTGGTGGTCGACCAGATCGAGCGCGGTTCGCCGGCCAGTCGACTCTTGATGCGGGGTGATGTGATTTTGCAGGTGGGAGATTCGGAAATCAATTCGCCGGCGGATTTAACGCGCGCGCTCAGCGCCCATCCGAAGAATCAGCCGTTGCGATTGCTGGTTCAACGTCAGGGGGCGAGCACGTTCATGGCGATTCCGTTGCAGTGATTAACGGGTAGTAATTACCAGTACGTGGGCTTTTTGAGCCCTTTCACTTTGTGCAGTTGGGCGTGTCGCATGCGCAGACCATAAATCGTGTCGGGAAGCACGCGGCTGGTCGCCCAACGCACAAGGAAGTCCGGCAGCCATCCGCCGATGTCGACGTTCAGGATGTGTTTTACGACTGTGAATTCGGGATTCCCTTCAAACGGCTGCAAGAGCCAGTAGCCGTACATGTCGTTCAGGTTTCCGGTGTTTTCAATATAACCGTACACCGATGTGAAACTGTCGGTTCCGCCCACATTGGCATCTTTGTTTTCGACGCGGAAATGTCCGTCACGATTGCTTGCAGGAAATGGCACTTTTGCGGTTCCTTTGCAGACCACGACCGTTGCGCTTTCGGTTTTGATGACGCCCGTGTTGAGAATAGAATCGCGCCAGTCGGAGTATTTTCCACACTGGGCGATGATCGGAGCGATTTCACTGACTGTGCCTTTTACCAGACCAATGACAAGTCCGCTGTTTACGTCACCGGATTTTTTGACGTTTACGTGAACGCCGCCAGAGGCAAGAACGCGTTTTTGGGCCGCCGTTAACTTGAGCGGTTCAACCTTTATCGACGTTTTTGCCTTGGCCTGCGCTTGCGCATCGACAGCGCTGAAGCTGAAGCACAATAAAACTGCGAACAGACAGCTCAATAGCCGGGTGGCAGACGCGACGGCGCTGTTAGATGTAGCGAACTGACGTGCGGATTGTGGATGCATAAGTAGTGTCTTCATGAGGAAATCCTCGCAGTAGGAATGAATTTTGGAAACCAATGATCATCATTCAAAAATGTCCTGCCAGCCTGTTGTAGACAGGGAGCAAGGGTATAGACGTGGACTCTATCGAAATATTTGATGCGATTGTATGTGAATTATCAAAGCATAGGACTGAGTTGCTGTTATCTGTCTGAAATGTTTGTGGAATTTTAGCGAATAGAAAGTCTGGAAATCGTCAGGATAACCGACCTTTTCGAAACGCTTTGATAAGTTGTTACGGTTTAGAATGCAATCCGGGCGTGCGATAATCCTGAACACCGGGAATCGTTTTTAGAACCGGTCCGATGAACGCTTAATTTTTGCCGAAACTCAGAAAAACATTGAAGAAAGACGCTCAACGGCGATATCGAATTTGACATTTCATGGTGTAACTTTGCACACTGCGCTCTTGGGCTTTGCCTGTAGTTCAATTGGAGTTCTGAAAGTCGGAGTTTGTACCATGCGGTCTGTTCGTTCGATGAATTTTTTGGTGTTAGTTGCGTTATTGGTGGCGCTGGCCACAGGATGTGCTCAGGATGTAGGCGATATCGATCGAACCTAGCCGAACCGCACACTGAAGTCAGATCTTTTGGGGGAATGGTATTTTGCCCAGACCGTAACGGAGGTTCCGTCGACAAGTGTTTTTACCTTTATTGGTGAAACCAGTTCGATGGAGCGTGTGCGCTGGGATATTCAAAAGAATTTCCTGGTCGCGTTCCGTTCGTATCCTCGACTTGCCGGCTCGGATCCCGATGAGCAAGTTGACGAAGAGCAGTATACGGAGAACCCGGTTGCAGCGTTTCGAATCGAAAGTCATTTCGATATCATCCGCGGATACAACAGCGCGACCGGTGAGCAAGGCAATGTGATTGTCGAAGATAGCTCGGACAAGCACTGGTATGAGCGCGATTATATTCGCGTCGACTGGTCGCGAAACCTGATCACGAACTTTGAGTTTATTTCGTCGGCAGCGACGATTACCAACCTCGATTATGTCGTGGAAGAAGAGCAGGGCGGACCCGACGCGTTTCATGTGGACCGCACCGACGGCAAAATGTCGTACTTCGATTTCACGTCGAAGATGCACGTCGTTCCCGATCCATGGGGTTGTATGGCCACGTGGTACA
>JBEBSM010000217.1:0-6799 GCA_040394315.1 Lujinxingia vulgaris | reverse complement strand
ACTGGCGCAAACCCAAGCTCGAGCTGCCAACCCAGCCCACCAACTGTCGCAAACAGGAGCTCGAGCTGCCAACCGATACAAATATCTGTCGCATTTCAAGCTCGAGCTGCCACTTTTCAAAAACACCCCACAAAAAAAGGCAGCTCGAGCTGCCCTTTTTGAAAAACGCCCCACAAAAAAGCCGGCTCGAGCTGCCAACCCCGACAGATATCTGTCGCATACCCCAGCTCGAGCTACCAACCACGACAAAAATCTGTCGCATACCCCAGCTCGAGCTACCAACCGAGACAAAAATCTGTCGCATACCCCGGCTCGAGCTACCTTTTTCAATAATTATCCGCTCACAACCTCACGTCCCACCCCATTACCAGTTCGTCAAACCCCGCGTTCCATCGCCGCGATGGCCGGAATGGTTATGTCCCCAACACAAAACGCCACCGGAGGTAAGACAAGCTTTGCAGAGCGCAGTGGGCGAGTAGCCAAGACTCTGGGGTGCCGTCAGATCTTACCAGGAAACCAACGTCGGCGAATGCCGCTCATCCACCGTTCCATCACCAAGCTGGCCAGTCAGATTGTTTCCCCAGCATTTCACAGCGCCCTCAGGCAACAACGCGCTGGTGTGATAACCACCGGAAGCGAGCTTCACGACATTTGCCAGGTCAACAACGGCAGTCGGCTCAAAAGTCGCTTCCGTTGTTCCGACGCCGAGCTGGCCCGAAGTGTTGTTGCCCCAGCATTTCACGGCACCGTCCGTGAGCAATGCGCACGTGTGATAAGAGCCCGTGATAAGCGCGGCCACATCCGTCAAACCGGGGATTGCATTGGGCGAAGTTTTACTCACCTTGGTTCCGTCACCGAGCTGGCCGTACGAATTGTTTCCCCAACATGTTGCCGAACCATCCGAAAGCCCAACGCAGGTGTGATAAGAGCCGGTCGTGAGCTCCGTAACATCCGACAAACCCAAAACTACCGCAGGTGAAGAACTCGGTTCTTTGGTCCCGACGCCAAGCTGGCCCATGTTATTGAAACCCCAACACTGGACAGTCCCGTCCAAAAGCTGAGCACAGGTGTGATGCGCACCCGCCGAGATTTTCGCGACGCCCGAAAGGCCGGGAACTGCGGTCGGCGATGACCGGTTCGCCAGCGTTCCATCCCCGAGCTGCCCGCGTTCATTGCTCCCCCAACATGTCACCGTGTCGTCAGACAACACAGCGCAGGTGTGGAAATTACCAACGGTAAGCGCAACCACATCCGAAAGGCCAGCAACCGCGGTCGGTACCGATTTCGCCACCGTCGTTCCATCACCAAGCTGCCCCTGCTTGTTGCCACCCCAACATTTCACCGAACCACCCGCAACCAACGCACAGATGTGATACGAACCGGCGGCCAGTTCGACGACATCGGCAAGATTCGGTACTGTCGCAGGCAAAAAGTTTGGCTCGGCAGCTTCGTCGCCCAGTTGACCAGACACCTGGTCACCCCAACATTTTACCGAACCATCCGAAACCACTGCACACGTATACGCACTGCCCACTGCGATATCGACCGGGGCTCCCGCTACAACCTCACCACCTGTACAATGCGCGGCATTAACCGTGCTCGAAGACTCACCCTGCGGACATACAGCACACTGCCGATCGGCCGCGGCCCTGCCTTCAGCCGTCACGTAACTCCCAGGCGCACAATCCGCCCACGCAACACAGCTTGCAGCGTTTTCTTCTGCGCTAAACGTCTCATCCCCGCACGCCGCACACACCCTATCGCTCGTCGCCGACGGCTCATCAGCAACGTAACTCCCTGGCTCACATTCCGCCCACACAACACAAGCCGTGGATGCATCGTCGTCATGATCAAAAGTCCCATCCGCGCACGCATCCGGCACTACAACGGCATCGTCTGGCGCATCGTCACCACACGCGCCCATTAAGAACAGGACTACAACCAACCACAGCGTACACGCCGCGCGTGCCCGGCCGGGCGAAAAACCACTTCGTTTCAACAAAAAACGCTTCATTATAAAAAAACTCCCTATGAATACAAACAATTAGGCCACACCTGGTACTGCTCACAAAATACCAGAGCCCCGAAGGCAGGTACAATACGAACCTACCCTACCGTTTACCCGATCCAACCCGCACAAATTCCACGCAAGAGCGCCACACCATCCCCATCGCTTTCCTTGCATTGTTTTTCTTCGCGTCTTTCCGCCTTCGCTGCTATACCCACCAACAGATCCCCACACCGCCGGCAAGGCATCAAGCGGGGAACACGATGCCGGGCGCCTGAGGATAGGCCTCCGTTCGGCAACCCCCAGACGTTCGGCGAAGTGATCGTCGATTTTCGGACCGCCGCCATGCCCAACAACGACATCCACATCAAGTACCAGACCGTCATCCAAGAACCCCGCACCGGATTCTACGGCTCGTTGACGCGCACAATCGCAAAGCATCCGCTACTGAGCGGCGCTGCGGCCGGCCTACTCGTCGTCGCCTACGCCGCAATCCGCTCCACAAAAGGCGTTCTCAACGAACCGACCATCGCCGCCATCCTCGGCCTGATCGTCATCGCCGTCTGGACCACCCTGTTTTTCGTCATGCGTTCTTTCTTCGAGCGACAATCGTTTCAGACCACCGACCTCGACCGCGAAATCATCCTCACCGACACTGAATTCATCTGGAAACAATCCGGCCAAACCCTCCAGATCATCCACCAACCCACCATCAAAATACTCGCCGACACAGTCCCACCCGCACTTCTAACCGATCGCATGGGCCGCGACACACCCACCCCAGTCTGGCTCATCATTCACGGCGACGACGGCGAATTTGTCCTCAAAACCCGCATCACAGCCCAGGAAGCCAGCCGTTATCCAACCGTCGCAGACGCCCTCACCCTGACCGTCGCCGAAGAACTATCCGTCAACTTCGCCTCCCCTTTATTGATGATTGTGCGCGAGCAAAACGACACTCCATAAATCCTTGCAGCCAACACCAATCCCCAATACCTATCAAGCTGCCACTGTCTCCAACGCTTTCACCGGAGCAACCACAGGTAGCTCCACGCCCAGGTCTCGCGCATAGCGTTCCCGCAAATCCTCGGCCACCGCATGCACCCCACGCTCCACCAATTCCGCATGCGTGATCGGCTCCAACAAACGAACCTTGATCGTCCCACCACGACAATAAAGTTTGTTTTTAGGCCACAACTCCGCCGCGCCGTCGGCCACCAGCGGTACAATCGATGCACCAGCAACCTCGGCCATCCGAAACGCACCCATCTTAAACTCCGACGGAACCCGCGAACTCGTCCGCGTACCTTCCGGCGCAATAAACACGCTCAGCGCCTCATCGCGAATTCGTCGCCCTGCAGTCTCCAACGACGCGACGGCCCGCTCGCGATTACGTCGGTCCAGCCGCACGAAGTCCGTAAAGTAGACCGCCCAACCAATAAGCGGAATGTACACCATCTCCCGCTTAACGACCGCGACACCACCCGGTGGAAAAAGCGACGTAATGATGAACAAATCCAGTGTGGACGCATGATTAAACGTAAATACACGCGGCTCTCGCACATCTAACGCGCTGCAATCACCCTCGAACTCGACCTTCACGCCCGAAAAAATCAGCATCATCCGGCCCCAGAACCGAATCAACGGCCGATTCACCTTGTTCGGAAATCGCCCGCCGGTCAGCAGAATCGCAGCGACCATGAAGGGCAAATAAAGTGCGCAAAAAGTCCACGCAAAACTGTGCTGAATCGTTCCTCTTATAAAACCTTTCATGGATCTTCTTCTTCAATGAGAGTGGAGAGCGCGTCGCGTTACACGTTGGTGACAACAAACGACTGTGAAATGCCAGTCATGCTACCACAAATTCCACCCGGCAAAATCAAGCAGTTCCGCGCGCAGCAAAATACAACGCGCGCAAACGCCAAAAAACCCAAAAACCTCACGCCAACTGCGGCACCAACTCTTGCACAACTTCAACCGCCTCCGGAAGCTCCACGCCAAGGTCTGCCGCGTACCGCTCACGCAGCTCCTCGGCCATGGCATGTGTCCCACGCTCCAGCAATTCCGCGTGCGTAATCGGCTCCAGGAGTCGAACTTTGACCGTTCCACCCGGACAATAGAGCTTGGCTTTCGGCCAAACCTCCGCCCCCCCATCAATCACCACCGGAACAATACTCGCCCCCGAAATCTCCGCCATCCGAAACGCGCCCATCTTAAATTTCGACGGAATTCGCGAGCTTGTCCGTGTACCCTCGGGCGCAATAAATACGCTCAACGACTCTTCACGGATCCGCCGGCCGGCATTCTCCAGCGATACAATCGCACGCTGCCGATTGCGCCGGTCTAACAGCACGTAGTTCCCAAAATACGCCGCCCAACCCAGGAACGGAATGTAGATGATCTCGCGCTTGACCACCGAAACGCCACCCGGTGAGGCAATCATCGAAACAATGAACAGATCCAGTGTCGACGCATGATTGAACGTGAATACACGCGGCCCACGCTCCAGCAACGCCTCGCAATCCCCCTCGAATTCTACTTTCACACCCGAAAACACAAGCATGACACGGCCCCAGAATTGCGTCATGGGGCGAGTAATCGCATTCGGAAACTTACCCGCCGTCAGCACGACCGCGATGACAAACAGCGTTCCGTAAACCGCAGTAAAACTCCACGCCAGACTATGCTGGACCGTACCTCGGAGAATGCCTTTCATGGATTGTATACTCAGGTAAAATTGGCGAGTCCTTCGGCAAGCGTCGCGATGAAACCATCGATTTGCTCATCGGTAACTACAAACGGCGGTGAAATACCAAGCACGTTACCATACACGCCACTTGGCAAAATCAGGTAGCCCCGCGCGCGGCAAAAATCCATCAACGACAACGCCAGATTACCGTCCGGTTTGCGACTTTCACGGTCCGTAACCAGATCGACACCCAGCATCAACCCACGTCCGCGCACGTCGCCAATTCGCTCCGGAAACTGCGCCTGCAATTCCTTCAAACGCGCAGTCAGCTTTTCGCCAACGGCCGTAACCTGCGCCGGCCAATCTTCCTCGACCAGCACATCGAGCACGGTGTGCGCCATCGCGCAGCCCAGCGGATTGCCAAGAAACGTCGACGTGTGAATCGACTCACCGACCGAACTTCCCCACGAACCCATGACTTCCGGCGTACCAATGGCAGCCGACAGCGGAAAACCACCCGCCATGCCTTTTCCAACACACAAAATATCCGGCACAACACCTTCGTGTTCGAGCGCAAACATCTTTCCAGTGCGCCCAAAACCGCTGAATATTTCGTCGAATATCAAGACAAGCCCGAACTCATCGCACAGCGCGCGAAGTCCCGGCAAAAAACCGGCAGGCGGCACAACTTCACCACCACGGCCTTGAATCGGCTCGATGATCACCGCGCCTATTCCTTCACCACCGGCAGCCGGCGACTCCAGAATTGTGCGCAAATGTCGCAAACACGTCTCGCCGACTACCTCCGGCGGCGTATCAAAATTCAACCCAAACGGCGGGCGATACGTGTCCGGAAACGGTACATGCTGCACATTGCGATTGAGCTGCGCCAAAAACGGCGCCCGAAAACTCGTTCGGTAACTGGTTGCAGCAAGCGCGCCGTAACTCAGGCCGTGATACGCGCCCCAGAACGCGATCACACCCGGTTTACCCGTGTGCATGACCGCCGTTTTGAGAGCTGCCTCGACAGCACTTGCACCCGAAAGCCCGAGAATCGACTGCTGCAAGCGGCCCGGCGCAACTTCGGCCAGTCGTTTACAGAACTCGATTTTCCGATCGCTCGGATACACGTCACCCATCGCGTGGATGAGCAAATCGACCTGCGCATGCGCGGCTGCCACCACGCGCGGATGCCCATGACCGAGACCGGCCACGGCAAACGCTGCGGTGAAATCGACGAAGATGTTTCCATCCACGTCTTCCACGTTAGAACCAACGGCGCGGCGCCACACAATGGGATCTTGTGCGACGCCGCTTTCCAGTGTTCTACGCGCCCGGCGGGCGGTGATTGCCGGGCATTCTGTGCGGGAGAGTTCATCGACGTATTCCATGGACCGTGGTCCAGGAATCGCCGTCTTTAGGAGAGGGAGTTGCTTACCATGCATGGCTATTTAGGGAGAGTTTGGCTGACCAGGTGAAGCGATGATGTAACTCTTGAAATCATCGTTCACGTTATCGCCACCTTCTGGAAGCGAGCACTGCTTCCAGCTACCACGCTTGGTTCCGTCTGGAACTGTGCCATCGGCGGCGATTATGCGTTCCATCGAGAAATTCTTGTTACCCTGACGACCACCAAAGAACGGAGGTCCACCATTGCCTGCACGATCAATGGTGCGAGCCATCGTGTCGCGAATTTCGATGTCCATATAAGCGCTCTTGAAGTTCAGGCGACGGAAACGCGGATCGTTTGCCATATTCAGCACGAAATCCGGGTTCCTATACGCATGCTCTCCACGCTGCGGAGTGCTTTCGGACAGGGCAACGGTGTTGTGGTCGAGCACCAGGAAATACTGCTTGGGCATAATCACGGTTCCCGGAGGAAAGCCCATGATCACATCCTGACCATTGGTCAGCGTCCACATCGACAGGTTAATCGGATCGTCGGTCGTATTGTACAACTCGATGAAATGATCGTTTACAACTTCGTCGCGTGTAGCACCGGTGTGATCACTGCCGTCTTCCTTACCGTTCCAACCGTCCCACTGAACTTCGCTGATGACCACATCACCTGGATTGACCTGCAAGTGATCCAGTTGATTGGG
>JBEBSM010000216.1:0-6821 GCA_040394315.1 Lujinxingia vulgaris | reverse complement strand
GGATCTTGGTGTGCTGGTTGCGGGTCAAATTGCAAAAGTTGAGGCCGATGGAAGTGCGCAAGGTAACTGGTTAAAGACCACGTGTTCGTTGAATGAGGCTGGCTCTGAAGTGGTGTTTCACTTGAAAGTGGCCACACCGATGCGACTGAAATTTGAGGTAATAGACGGCGGGGGCTTTGACGCAATTATGGAGCTGCGCGCAGATGATTGTCGTGCTGATGGGACCGCACAGTTTTGTACGGATAGTGAATCGCAGGATTTTGTTGCAGAGGCGGGTAAAGACTATTTTCTTGTCGTTGAGGCAAGAAATGGCGGGCAAATTTCACCATTTATGTTGAAGGTTGAGGCAACCAGCGCGGTTTGTGCACCTGCCGGCGGGTGGACATGCCAGGGGACGGCACGGGTGCAGTGTTTTGGTGGGACTGAAGAGCGGGTTTTTGAATGTGCAGGCGGGTGCGATGCGGGGATATGCCGGGGGGATCGGTGTGAGAATGCGTTGAGCGTTACGGAATCTACGACATTTGTTGGGAAGACGGCGGGCTATTCCAATCACTTTGATTTCTCGCAACAACCGAGCTGTTCAAGTTCTGGGACGACGGGAATGAGAACGGTGGGCCAGGATATCGTATTTCTTCTGCCGAATTTGCGCGCTGGACAGCAAGTTTTTGTGGATGCTGCAACGGGCGACACCAATGATAACTTGATTGCTATCTTGGATACCTGCGGAGTGCAGGCCGGTTGTCTGGCCGCATCAAGTTCGGGAAATCAGCTCAGTTGGGAGGTTGAAGATAGCGGTGACTACTACGTTGTAATCGATAAAACGACGGCAACAGCACGTGATTTTCAATATCGAATCGAGATCAATCCATGAGAATGTCGAGCGTTCAAAAAATGCCTGTTTTTGCTGTGTCTTTGTGTGTTTTCAGCGTCCTATGGTTGGTGTTGATGACGCACCGAGCTTATGGATGGACCTTTGAGCGAGATGGTATTGCGTGCTTCGATCCGGTGGTAACTACAGTTGAGGAGAAGGCACCGGCAATGATGATGATGTTGGATCGTTCGGGGTCGATGCGGGAACGAACCGGGTATTGTTGTCTGGGGCAGTTGTGTGGACATTTTTGCGGTCCTTCGTTGTGGACGCTCGCGGTGAAGGCTGTCTCGGAGGTTGTGCGTGCATTGACGCAGGACGACGGTCCCGATGAAGTATTGTTTGGACTGGGCTTTTTCCCGCCGGTAGAGATAGAGGTTGAGGCCGATCAATCGCGCTCGAACACGTTTGTAACGATTGCGGATGCTTTAAGTCGCAGTTATCCAAGTGGTTTTACGCCAACCGGGCCTGCGATTGACCTGATGCGAAATTCGCAGACTTTGCAGATGGCGGATCGTCCCGTGGCAGGTGTTTTGATTACCGATGGCGAGCCGTCCGGAGGGATAACTCCGCGTGAGGATGCGCTAGAGGCGGCGTGTAAAATGCGGATGGCTGGTAGGCCTTTGTACGTTATCGGTTTTAGTGCGATGACGGACGAGCCGTTTAACAATAAAATGGCGGCTGCAGGTGGGACGGGATGTTGCGGGCCGGACGCGTCAAGAGGGTGTCCGCTCGGAATAGGTGTGGATCCGTGTGATGTACGCGGGGTTGATGCGACGACGTGTTTTGGGAGTCTGCAGGCAAACTCCGGGGATGAATTTAAGAATGCGTTGTTGGGGATTTCGCAGGAGGTTGCGTGTACGTTTGCACTGGATTCTGCAAACTATTCTGGCAACTGGACGCCTGAGCATGCCGGGGCAATTCGGGTTATCGCGGACGGTGCTGTGCCCGGGGAATCGATTCCATATCGAAGAAATGAGCAGGAACAGGGATGGTACTTTGCCAATCAGCAACGAGACCGTGTGGTGTTGAGTGACGAGTATTGTGCACGTGTGCAATCTGGGCAGATAACTTCTGTAACCACACAGTTTGCGTGTTTATGTGAGCAAATTGTGGGTGAAAGTTGTGGAGCAACGGATGCCGCATCGGATTGCGGGCAGGGCGTCTGGGCGTGTGAAGAGGGCAGGGACCGTTGTGTAGTCTTGCAAAGCAATGCGTGCGAGGACCGCTGTTCGGGTGTGGCGGTGGGCGCACGTTGTCATGTCGATAACATAGTCGTGAATCCGAATGGCGATACGGATTGGATAGACGAGGCAAATCGGTGTAAAATCGGGTCTATCGTTTGTACAGAGGACGGACCGGTTTGCAGCCCTTTATTTCAGCCGATGCCGGAGATTTGCAACGGGTTGGATGATGACTGTGACGGGGTGTCGGATAATATCGTGACGAGCTGGAACAAATCGGCGTTTTCCGGGATTCGCATGAATAGCGGTAATGCATCGGCGTGCTTTGTGCGCGATGTGTGCGTTTGCCCCAACGGTCCGGGTAGGCATGTTGGAGGCAGTGAATCCGGGGATATGACCTGGGAGCAGGAGTTCGGGGCCTATCTTGCAGGCTGGCAGCCGGTGTGCAATTGTGCGGCCGCAGTGAGTCCATGAGAAATATAGTCGCTGTTGAGGAGTGCAAATGAAAGTTGTAGCGATGCAAGAGCGTGATTTGCAGTCGGTGCAGGAGATCGAAACCAAGGCTTATGCTGGAGATCTGGTAGAGTCGTTTGACGTGCTTTTGGCAAAATATCGGCTGATGCCGGAGTTGTGCTTTGTGGCGCGCGTAGACGATCAGGTGGCCGGATATGTCATTGCGCATGGCTGGGATCGCGATACATCGCCAGGCCTTCACAAAGTCTATGAAGCGTTGCCAGAGGTGGAAGCCGTTCATATTCATGATATGGCCGTAGATCCGCAGTTTTTGGGACGCGGTATTGCGCGTGCACTACTTGCCGCGCTAGATGCAGCATGTATTGCGAAAGCCTTGCCTGAGATGACGCTGGTAGCCGTAGCAGGTGCGGATACTTTTTGGGCTAAGATGGGCTTTTCGGTAGAAAGGTCGGTACAAGGTTATGATGATGTAGCCGTGTTTATGCGTCGTTATTTGAATGCATAACGCATATAGTTTTCGTACAGTTTTGTGGTTGATTGAATAAATTTGTTAAAACAAAAAGAGGTTCCAATGGGCTTGCTCACGCAACGCATGAAAGAAGTTGAACGAAAAACTCTGGTGACTGATACGGCCAAGCTGATCGATGAGGAAATGGCCGGAAAGTCTGGTTTGACAGCGATTCCGCTGAAGGGCGGATACAAGGTTGTTAAAACGATCAAACCCGGGTTTATCGAAGAGTCAGTCGATCATCTACTCGATGAATTTAGTGAGGCGCTTAGTCCACTTTATGAAGACTATGTTGGCCAGGAAAGTGTTTCGTCGTTTGAGGTTTATATTCAATCGCACAGTACCCGCGCGGCGAACGACCTGCTGAGCATCACCGACAAGCGTGCGGAGCGATCGGACAATCGTGTGTTGAAATCGACCTACCAGAAACTACGTGGACAGGCTGAAAAACATGTTCGTGAAGCGCTGCCAGCACTCGGGCGGCTCATCGATCAACATGCAGCGCGTAGCTGAGCTTTAACTTTCCGGGATCTCATGCAGCCAGTAATCCGGCGGCAGCGTGGATGCCACCAGGGTGCAGCCGGACGGGATCGCTTGCAGAAGTGACCTGGACGCTGCGCCCCTGGTTGCTATGGATGGAGATGCAGCCAACTCGCCGCTGGCGGAAAGCTCTGGAATCGTAATCGTGTGAAGTACCCCGATTACGGGAAGCTCAATGAATGGAGTATTCGCAACGGTTTCAAACCAGGCGTTGAGAACGCTGCGGACGTCGTTGTGATGCATGGAAAGAGAGTCCGCCATCGCATAGCTTATGTCCGCAGCCGCCGTATCTTGCACATCATCGAATTCAAACAATTCATCGGGGAAATCTCGCCACAAAAGCAGCGGGCCGAGCTGTTCGATGTCGATGCCGAACGTGTTTTGCGTGAAACGGCGAAGCGCGGCGTAGGGATCACCGAGAATATCGAGCAGAGCCGCGACCTGAAGTGGAGTCGAGTGTGGCTCAATAGGCAATTGTTGGGGGATTGTGTGTTTTGCCAGCGCGCAGGATTGTGATTGCCGTGTTTGCGGATTTATCTCGGGTAACACACATCCAAAACAATCGAGAATACTGGAGCGCCAGCGGTCGATGATCTGGTTTCCTTGCCAGCGTTGAATCTGGATAACCTGAAGTTCAGCGTAATGCTCGATGCGAATCCAGGGAAGATCTCCTAATAACGCCAGAAAATCCTCGCGACGCAGTCGGCCACCGCCATGGCCGCCAAAATCAGCTACGATCCAGTCGAGATTTGACAATGCCTGACCGACGCGCGGAATCAATGGTGGACTGATTGCGCGAGCCTGTTGCTCGGTCAGCGCAGCACGCGGAACGAGCACCAGCCAGTCATCGAGCATTTCAAATGGATAGAGCAGCGCGGCGTGAATCCAGCTCTGCGGGTAGCGTCGGTCAAAGTGCCACAATTCGCCGGGGGACTGGCGCCAGATCTTGTCGTTCAGTCGATAGTGGCGCTCGTCCAAAACAACGCGTTCACCAAGGCCCAGTCTGGGTAAAAGTAAGCGCCCATAATCGCTGATCTGGTCTTCCAGGGCGTTTTCCAACGCCTGCAACCACTGTGCAGGCGAGGGATTACTGGGCTTTCGGTGGGCACGAAGCACTTCACCCAAAAGGTGTTCTGCATCGGATGCAGAGAAAGCGGCGCTCATTTGAATCGACTCGTCAACGATTCCAACCGGAACGGCTTATGCCGGTTTAGAATTTAAGGTGCATGCTTGCGCCTGCACTTTCGGTAGAGAAGTACGGAGAAAAGCGAACCTGCAGCGGGTTTGCATCTTCTGATTTGCGGTTTGCCACGTTCGTTTCCGTCGAACCGCCCGGAATATCGAAGTACCAGAGCGCAAGTCCGGTTCCCGCAAGTGCGATACCTGTGCCCAGCATGACGCGGCCGATCGTGAGCTGATTATTGAGCGTACTGACGTCAGAATCCTTCAAAGTTTTGTCAGTTTTGTAGACTTTACTCCATGCTTCTTTTTCGCCCATTGTCTTCATGTTTGTTTCGACCTGCGCGTATCGTTCACGCTGTTCGGGGACGAGGGCGTAGGTAAAGAACAAGGCACTGGAAGCCATCGCTGCTCCGCCGACGCCGACCAGCGACCATGCCAGATAGTTTGGTGAGGAGTCACTGGCAGGTGTTGTAGGTGGTGCAATAACCGAACCGTTTTGCTTTTCGTAGTCGGTCTTCGCTGCGTTATCGGCCGCGATCCTTTCTTGCTCGGCTTTTTCTTTTTCGGCGACGGCGGTTTCGAGCTGTTGGCGGATCTCGTCAATGTCGTCAAAACGGCCATCAGCCTTCATGGCTTCGCTGTGCTGGTTGAGCACGCGCAATGCTTCTTGGCTATTTTTTGCGCCCATATAGGCCAGAACCTGGTTGTATTTGTAGATGAGGTTCTGATCTTCGACATACGCCTTTTCTAGCAACGACGCGGCTTCGGTGAAGCTGCCTCGCTGATAGGCTTCGGATGCATCGCGATACAGATCGGCTGCCGTGTTCGCGTCCGCGAACGCAAAAGAAGAAGGGACCGACAAGGCAATGATGAGAACGGTCGCAGCAAATTTACGCATGGAGAAAAACCGATGATTGGGAGTGTTTTCAGACAAGTTACGATCCTACGTATGTAATCCGAGCTTATTTCGGGCGCTCGAACTTCGTCGGTATATCTTCAGGTGCTTTGAATTTTGGAGGCGAAAACTTTACAGGCTCCTCTTTATTTTGAGTTGCCTTGGGTGTAGCTGTCTTCGGAGGTCGCTTGTTTACAGCCGGTTCAACATTTTGTCGAGTGGTTGTTTGCTTCGGAGTCGTACCGGGCGAATTGACCGGTTTTGAATCGCTCGGCGGATTTGTTTTGACAGGAACGACGACAGCAGGAGTGGGATCTGGATCGACCGTTTCGGGCTGGGACGGCGGTAGATCGAAATCAAGTTCGTCCGTGCCTTGTTTTTCTGCAACGATATCCGGGTTGATTTGCTCCGGTTTGAGATCGATCTTTGGAATTTCCACAATTGCCGAAGCTGTCGGAGATTGTGCGGAATTGTTTTGTGCGGTGTTTTCCAGAGCATTCAGATCATCGCCCGGTGAACTTACCAAATAAACGATCATTGCACCGAATATCACAAAGGTTACGGCTAACACGGCAATGATCAAAGCGCGTGATTTTTGGCGTCCTTGCAGATCTTCGGTCTGCGTAATAACGCGCGTTTCGGGGTCGTAAATCGGTGTATTGTGATTGGCCACAGCAAACTGGCCGAGATTGACGGCTGCCGCGAAATTGGCCGAAGTATCCGGCGGCGTAAGATGTGTCGGTCGTACGGCCGCGGTCGATGCAAGGTTTTCTGGACTTTGCACAGGTGCAGTCGTTGGAGCGGTGGCTCGGGCACTGGTAAGTACGGCTGCCGCGGAGAGTGTTCCGGTCGTTCTGCCGACCGAGTCGTACAGGGCCTGGAGCATTTGTGATGCGTCGGCGTAGCGGTCTTCGGGCTTTTTTTGCGTTGCGCGCAAAATAATATCTTCGATAGCGTCGGGTACGCTCAATCCGGGCCGCGGTTTCATGGCCGGCATCGGCTCATTGATGTGCATAAAGAGCACAGCGAGCGGCGAGGCGGCATCAAACGGTGCTTCACCACAGAGCATTTCGTAGAACATGATGCCGATGGCGTACACATCCGCCGGTGGGCCAACGTTTTTCTTACCCTGGGCTTGTTCTGGCGCCATATAATGCGGCGTACCAAAGA